>JAKAZP010000181.1 GCA_021815905.1 Pseudomonadota bacterium
GCGGCTCGCCTGCGGGATTCGCCGCGCGGGGATAGGTCCCGAAGTAGTGATCGAAGGAGACGTTCTCATCGAAGATGACCACCAGGTGCCTGATCGGCGTCGCCGTCGGCGCGCGGCCCGGGTGAGGCGCCCGGGCGAGCACCGGTGAGGCGCCGCCGGCGAGGAGCGCCGCGGCGGCGAGCAGGGCTGGCAGGTTTCGCAACTCGAGCGGCATCGCCGGCTCCCTTCAAGGCACGTGGGACATGGGGACCGGCACTTTGCCGCTCGGACCGCACTCGAGACAAGCCCGGGCGAGCTTCGTGGCCGGCACGACACGCTAACGCCGGGGGATGACGGATGTGTGACGACCGCAATGCGCGCCCCGGAAGCCCGCCGCCGAGGCGCCTCGCTTCGTCGCAGCGCGCGGGGCGCTCGCCGCAGATCCCACCGCGCCGGCGCGGCGGATGAGCCGGCTATCGGGCATCATAGCCGCCCTCGCATCGGCCCCCTGTGGGAGCGCCGCAAGCTGGGTTGGAGGTACGCTCGGATGAAGCAAGTCGTTGTGCTGGCTGCAGGCTTTTCTCTCGCGACCGCGCTCGCTGTCGCATCGCCACAACATGAAAAGGCGCGCGCCCGAGGCCCCGAGGCCGGCGGCGCGCAGGGATCGAGCCTGTTCACGCCCCGGGAGGTCAAGACTCAGGGGTCGGTGACGGTCGAGGGTCGCAAGATCGGCTACGAGGCCGTGGCCGGCACCCTCATCGTGCACCCGAAGGGCTGGAACGATGCGGCGCCGCCCCCGCGCGGAAAGGATGCGATCGGGACGCCGGGGGGACCGCCGGTCGCCTCGATGTTCTACGTCGCCTACTTCGCGCACGGCGCGAGCGAGCGCAACCGCCCGGTCACCTTCATCTACAACGGCGGTCCCGGCTCCTCGACCGTGTGGCTGCACATGGGCGCCTTCGGGCCGGTGCGCGTGGTCACGAACAGCAACACGCACACGCCGCCCGCGCCCTACGGCGAGGTCAACAACGACTACAGCCTGCTCGATGCCACCGATCTCGTGTTCATCGATGCGCCGGGCACGGGCTACAGCCGCGTCGAGGGCAAGGGCGCGCACAAGGCCTTCTACGGCGTCGATCCGGACGTGCACGCGTTCTCCTCCTTCATCATGCAGTTCCTCACGCGGTATCACCGCTGGAATTCGCCGAAATACCTCCTCGGCGAAAGCTACGGCACGCCCCGCTCGGCGGTGCTGATCGACAATCTCGAGACCAACCACGACATCGATTTCAACGGCGTGATGCTGCTCTCGCAGATTCTCAACTTCGATCTCAGCGACGATTTCCCGCAGTCGAACCCCGGAGTGGAGCTGCCCTACGTGGTCTCGCTCCCCTCGATGGCCGCGACCGCCTGGTATCACCACATGCTGCCCTCGAACCCCCCGCACCTGCGGCCGTTCCTGAAGCAGGTCGAGCAGTTCGCCATGGGACCGTATGCCGACGCGCTCGCCCAGGGCGCGAAGCTCCCGCAGCAGGATTTCGACTCCATCGCGCAGAAGCTGCACGAGTACACCGGGCTTCCGGTCGCCTACATCAAGAAGGCGGACCTGCAGGTGAGCGGACCGGAGTTCGAGAAGACTCTGCTCAGCGACACCGACATGACCACGGGGCGCCTGGACACCCGCTTCTCCGGACCCACCATGGATCCGCTCAGCGAGTTCTCCGAGTACGACCCGCAGGCGGCGGCCATCAGCTCGGCGTACGTCTCGGCGTTCAATGACTACGCTCAGCGGGTGCTCCATTACACGACCGACCTCAGCTATCACCCGGAGATCGACGTGTTCCGCTGGTGGAACTTCCATCACCAGCCGCCGGGGTTCCCGATGCCGCTGCCGGGCGTCACGAACGTGATGCCCGATCTCGCCACCGCGATGAAGTACGACCCCGACCTCAAGATCAGCCTGAACGGCGGCTACTACGATCTCGCGACGCCGTTCTTCGAGGGCTGGTACGAGATGCACCATCTGCAGATTCCCAACAGGCTGCAGTCGAACATCTCGTATCACTATTACAAGTCGGGGCACATGATCTACGCGAACATCCCGGCGCTGAAGCAGCTGCACGACAATCTCGCAGCCTTCATCCACAAGACCGACAACGTCGCGGGGCGCTGACCATGGGAGCCCCGACGCGAACGACATCGATGTCCTCCGGCCTCGCGGCGCTCGCCGCGGGCTCGATGCTGGCGCTGCTGCAGGCGGGGACTGCGGGCGCCGCGGCGCAGGCGGCCGATTCCCACGCCCAGCCCGCGGCGACCCCGGCCAAGCATGCGAGGAAGTACTTCAACACCGTCACCAGCACCACCGAGGGCACGGTGACGGTCGAGGGCAGGACGATCCATTACCACGCGGTCGCGGGCATGCTGATCGTTCATCCCCCGGGCTGGAGGAACGACGCGTCGCCGAGACCCGAGCCGAGCGGCAAGGCGACGCCGGCCGAGGCGTCGATGTTCTATGTCGCCTACTTCGAGGATGGGGTGGCGCCGGACAAGCGCCCGATCACCTTCCTGTACAACGGGGGACCCGGCTCCTCGACCGTGTGGCTGCACATGGGCGCCTTCGGGCCCCGGCGGGTCGTGACCGCCGATCACACCCACACCTCCCCCGCCCCCTACCAGATCGTCAACAACCAGTACAGCCTGCTCGATGCGAGCGATCTGGTGTTCGTCGATGCGCCCGGCACCGGCTTCGGCCGCCTCCAGGGCAAGGGCGCCACGCAGGCGTTCTACGGGGCCGACCCGGACGCGCACGCCTTCTCGGAGTTCATCACCGAGTTCCTCTCGAAGTACGGCCGCTGGAACTCGCCGAAATACCTCTACGGGGAAAGCTACGGCACGCCGCGCTCGGCCAACCTCATCAACGTGCTCGAGACGCACGACAACATCGACTTCAACGGCGTGATGCTGCAGTCGCAGGTCCTCAACTTCGACCTGGACTCGGGACTCGGGCCCCTCACCACGTTCAACCCGGGGATCGACATTCCCTACGAGCTCGCGCTGCCGACCTTCGCCGCGACCGCTTGGTATCACCACACGCTCCCTGATCCTACTCAGCCGCTCGAGCCCCTGCTCCAGAAGGTCGAGCAGTTCGCCCTGACCGACTACGCGCAGGCGCTGCGCGAGGGCTCGATGCTCTCCCCGGCCGACCGCCAGGCGATCGCCGGAAAGCTGCACGAGTACACGGGACTGCCGGTCTCGTACATCCTCAAGGCGGATCTGCGCATCACGGGCGGTCAGTTCGCGCACGAGCTGCTCGCGAGCTCCGATGAGACCACCGGGCGGCTCGACTCGCGCTTCTCCGGGCCCTCGCTCGATCCGTTGAGCGAGACCGGCCGCTACGATCCGCAGTCCTCCGCCATCAGCTCGGCGTACGTCTCGGCCTTCAACACCTACGTGCGCCAGGATCTGCGCTACGGCAAGGGCCTGTACTACCGGCCGGAAATCCCGCTGTTCATGAAGTGGAACTACGCTCACAAGGCCCCCGGGGTGCCGTTCGCCTCGCAGCAGTCGCTCAACGTGATGCCCGATCTCGCCAACGCGATGAAGCAGGACCCGAAGCTCAAGGTGATGCTGACGGGGGGTTACTTCGACCTGGCGACGCCCTTCTTCGAGGGCATGTACGAGATGGCGCACCTGCCCATGCCGCGCAGCCTGCAGGCGAACATCCAGTACCACTACTACGACTCAGGACACATGGTGTACGTGCACCTGCCGGCGCTCAAGCAGCTGCACGATGCGGCCGCTGCCTTCATCCGCAGCACCGACAACGTATCAGGGGACTGATCATGGGAGATCCGGTGGGAAGCAGCCGCGCTCGGAAGAGCGTTCGATTCCTGGCGGCCGTCTCGGCGCTGGTGCTTGCCGGCTGCGCGACCGACCCTCAGCAGGCCTCTCCGGCCGCGCAGGCGCCGGATCCGCCGGCGGCCCAGGCCGCCGGCGCCCTGCGGCCGGGAGGGACGACGAGCCGGTATTTCCGCACCGCGGCGACCACGACTCCCGGCACGGTGACCGTCGAGGGCAGGACGATCCACTACCACGCGGTGGCGGGCGTGCTGATCGTCCATCCCCCGGGCTGGAACGAGGAGACCCCGAGACCCGAGCAGAGCAAAAAGACAACGCCGACCGAGGCGGCGATGTTCTACGTCGCGTACTTCAAGGATGGTGCCAGGGCCACCGACCGGCCGATCACGTTTCTTTATAACGGCGGACCGGGCTCCTCGTCGGTGTGGCTGCACATGGGCGCCTTCGGGCCGCGGCGCGTGGTCACCGGCGATCACTCCCACACCCCGCCCGCCCCCTACCAGGTCGTCAACAACGACTACAGCCTGCTCGATGCGAGCGACCTCGTGTTCGTCGATGCGCCGGGCACCGGCTTCGGCCGCCTCAGGGGCAAGGGCGCCAAGCAGGCGTTCTACGGCGCCGACCCGGACGTACATGCGTTCTCGGAGTTCATCACCGAGTTTCTCTCGAAGTACGGCCGCTGGAACTCGCCGAAGTACCTGTTCGGGGAAAGCTACGGCACGCCGCGCTCGGCCAACCTCATCAACGTGCTCGAGACGCACGACCACATCGACTTCAACGGCGTGATGCTGCTGTCGCAGATCCTGAACTACGACGACTCCACGGGCCTCGTTCGCTTCAACCCCGGCATCGATCTGCCGTACGAGCTCGCCCTGCCCTCGTACGCGGCAACCGCCTGGTACCACCACACGCTCCCTGATAGTCAGCAGCCGCTGAAGCCCCTGCTCGAGAAAGTCGAGCACTTCGCCATGACCGACTACGCGCAGGCGCTGCGCGAGGGCTCGATGCTCTCCTCCGCCGACCGCCAGGCGATCGCCGCGAAGCTGCACGAGTACACGGGGCTCCCCGTCGACTACATCCTCAAGGCGGACCTGCGCATCGACGGCGGGCAGTTCGAGCACGAGCTCCTCAGCGGCTCCGACACGACCACCGGGCGGCTCGACTCGCGCTTCTCCGGGCCCTCGCTCGATCCGCTGAGCGAGCGCGCGGAATACGATCCGCAGTCCGCCGCCATCAGCTCGGCGTACGTGTCAGCTTTCAACACGTACGTTCGCAAGGACCTGCACTACGGCACCGGCCTGTACTACCGGCCGGAGATCCCGCTCTTTCGCACCTGGAATTTCGCCCACCAGCAGCCGGGCGTGGACTTCGACCTGCCGCGCGCGCTCAACGTCATGCCGGATCTCGCCAACGCGATGAAGCGCGACCCGAAGCTCAAGGTGATGCTGAACGGCGGCTACTTCGATCTCGCGACGCCCTTCTACCAGGGCATGTACGAGATGGCCCACCTGCCGATGGAGCGGCGCCTGCAGGCGAACATCCAGTACCACTATTACGAGTCCGGCCACATGGTGTACGTGCACGTGCCGGCGCTGAAGCAGCTGCACGACAACGTCGTGGCGTTCATCGATTCGACGGCTCACCAGAGCCAGCCATAGGCCCGCGACCTCCTGCGCCCACGGCCGGGGCTCAAATCCCGCCGGCCCCGGCCGTGGCGCGCATCCGTCAGCCCACCGCGCGCAATCACTCGCCGACCGGTAAACTTCGCGCCTGCGCGCCCCCGTAGCTCAGTGGATAGAGCGACCGCCTCCTAAGCGGTAGGTCGTCGGTTCAACTCCGGCCGGGGGCGCCAGATAATTCAATTACTTACGACGTTATTCTCATTTTCGTTAGACGAA
>JAKAZP010000182.1 GCA_021815905.1 Pseudomonadota bacterium
GCGCGCGGGACGGCGGCCGTGAAACCTTTGCGCCGCGAGGCCGGTCAGATCGAGTACCCGCTCCCCGCGCTCGCCGCGGCGATCGAAGCTGCGCTCGGCGGCCCTGCGGCTGGAATGCGTGTAAGCGAGGAGGGGTGATGGTCGATTATTTGGGCGACGAGCGCGAACAGTGGGAGACCTTCAAGCGCTGGATCAGCGAGTATGGCCCGCCGGTGCTGCTGTCCATCGCGGTCGTGGCGCTGGGCTTCGGAGGCTACCGCTGGTGGCAGCGCCACGTGCGCGATCGCAATCTCGCCGCCGGCGCCTATTACACGCAGATGCAGAATGCGCTCGCTCAGGGCGACAGCACGCAGGCGTTCGCGCTCCTTGGCGACATCGTGCGCAAGTATCCCTCCTCCCCGTACGCGGATCAGGCTCGGCTCGCCGCGGCGGCCGCCTTCGTCCAGAGCGGCGCTCTTCAGCAGGCGGCCGGTGAGCTTCGCACCGTGATGCTGCACTCCTCGGACTCCGATCTGCGGCTCGTCGCGCGGGTGCGTCTCGCCCGAGTGCAGATCGCGATGCACCAGACCCAGAAGGCGCTCGCCACCTTGAATGGCGCAAATCCGGGCGCGTTCGCTCCGATCTATGCCGAGGTTCGAGGCGATGCGTATTACGCCCTCGGCCACAAGCGCGAGGCGCTCGCGCAATACCGCCTCGCGCGCGCGAGCGACACGAATGGTGTGACCGATTCGGCGCTGCTCGATCTGGAGATCTCCGATCTCTCGGCCAACCTGAGCGAACCCAAGGCCGCATCGACCGCCGCGACGCCTGGGGTGCCCGCAACGCCCCCGGCGAGCGCAGCGACCCCGGCGAGCGCAGCGACCCCCGTCGCGGGTGGCGCTCGTCCCGAACCCCGTTGAAGACCGCGGCCCGCGCATGAGGAGTCCCTTGCAAACACACACCGGGCGAGTGCTGAGCTCGCTCCCCGTTCTCGCGGCGCTCTGTCTGCTCGCCGCCTGCTCGAAGAAGGGTCCCGATCAGCCGGCGAAGCTCGCTCCCATCAAGTCCACGCTGCGGGTCGAGCGCATCTGGAGCGCCTCGGTCGGCGATGGCGGCAAGATGCTGCGTCTCGGCCTGCGACTCGCGGTCCAAGGCGACCGGGTGTTCGCCTCCGGCCACGAAGGGGAGGTCGCCGCGTTCGATCTCGCCACCGGCCGCAGGCTCTGGTACACCGAGACTCATCTGCCGCTCGGGGGCGGACCGGCGGTGCACGGCAACCTTCTGGTGGTCGGCGCAACCGACGGACACGTGATCGCGCTCGATGCCGCTGACGGCAGGGTGCTCTGGAAGGTGCTGCTCAACGGCGAGGTGATCGCCCGACCGGCGATTTCCGACACCCTGGTGGCGGTGCGCTCGGTCGACGGCAAGCTGCGCGCTCTTTCCCCCAGCGACGGCCACGAGCTCTGGGAGGCCAGCCAGGACGTGCCATCACTGTCCCTGCGCGGCACATCGAGCCCGGTGATCGCGGGGAAACTCATTGTCTGCGGTTTCGACAACGGCAAGGTGCTCGCCGTGAACTCGCAGGATGGCGCGCAGGTTTGGCTCGCGACCGTTTCCGAGCCTCGCGGCCGCACGGAGATCCAGCGCCTGGCGGACGTCGACGGACCGGTCACCGTCGCCGGCAAGGACGTCTACGCGGTCGGCTACCACGGTACGGTGGCGATGCTGGCTCTGCAGAACGGCCAGACGTGGTGGTCGCACAAGGCTTCGAGCTATCGGGGCCTCGCCCTCGGAGCCCGCGCGCTCTATGTGTCGACATCCGATGGCGCGGTGCTCGCTCTGAATCGCGCCAACGGAGCGGTCATCTGGCGCCAGGGCGCGCTGCGTTACCGCGGGCTGACCGCGGTGGCGGACAGTGCGGACGCGGTGATCACGGCGGACTTTCAGGGCTACGTGCACTTCCTCGACAAGCGCACGGGCGAGTTCGTGGCGCGCGTCGAGAGCGGCGGGGTGCGAGTGAGCAACCCTCCGGTCGTGGTCGGCAACGAGGTGCTGGTCATCAACGACGCCGGACGCATCACCGCCTATCGGGAAGGGCCGCTCTGACGGAGCGGCAGCCATGCTGCCCGTCGTCGCACTGGTGGGCCGGCCGAACGTCGGCAAGTCGACACTGTTCAATGTGCTGACCGGGACACGCGACGCCATCGTCGCGGACGTCCCGGGTCTCACCCGCGACCGGCAGTACGGCTTCGGGCGCGTGGGTCCGATGCCCTACGTCGTCATCGACACCGGCGGCCTCATCGAGAACCCGCGCGGCATCGAGGCGCAGATGCGCGCGCAGACCGAGCGCGCGGTGGCCGAGGCGGACCGGCTCGTGCTGCTGGTCGATGCCCGGGCAGGACTCACGCCGCAGGATGAGTTCGTCGCGCGCGAGATCCGCAGATCCGGCAAACCGACCACGCTCGCTCTCAACAAGGCCGAAGGGCTCGATTCCGATCTCGTGGCCGCGGACTTTCACGCGCTCGGACTCGGTGATCCCTACACGATCTCGGCGAGCCACGGCCAGGGCTGCGCGGATCTCATGAGCGGAGTGCTCGAGGGCCTCGAGCCCGCCGCCCTCGACGAGGAGCACGACGGCGCGGTGCGCATCGCCATCATCGGACGACCCAACGTCGGCAAGTCGACGCTCGTCAACCGATTGCTGGGCGAGGAGCGGGTGATCGCGAGCGAGGAGCCGGGCACCACGCGCGACCGCATCCTGATCCCGTTCGAGCGCGAGGGGCGCAGCTTCCTGCTGATCGACACGGCGGGCATGCGCCGCCGCGCCCGGGTGGAGGACGTCGTCGAGCGCGCGAGCGTCGCGAAGACGCTGCAGGCGATCGAGGAAGCGCACGTCGTGATCCTCGTGCTCGATGCGCACGACACCGTGGCGGAGCAGGATGCGAGCGTGCTCGGCGTCGCGCTCGCGCGCGGCCGGGCGCTCATCATCGCGGTCAACAAGTGGGACGGCATCCCGAGAGAGCAGCGGGAGGAGATCCACCGACAGCTCGCGCTGAAGCTCGACTTCGTGCCCTTTGCGCCCCTGCATTTCATTTCCGCGCGCCACGGCAGCGGAGTCGGCGATCTCGTGCAGGCGGTGGTGCGCGCGTACGAGGCGGCGATGCGGGAGATGCCGACCAAGGAGCTCACCCGGGCGCTCGAGCGCGCCCTGACCGCTCACCAGCCGCCGCTCGTGCGCGGCCGGCGCATCAAGCTGCGCTACGCGCATCAGGGCGGACGGAACCCGCCGCGCATCGTCATTCACGGCAATCAGACCGCATCGGTGCCCGACGCCTACACCCGCTATCTCGCCAACAGCTTCCGCAGGACATTCGATCTCTTTGCGACGCCGGTGGTGATCGAGTACCGCACGGACGAGAACCCCTATGCGCGTGAGCGCAAGGGCAGGCGGTCCGCGCGCGCGGGGGGGCGCGGATTGCGCAGCCGTCGCCCATCGTGAGCCGGCGCTGTCCCGCGCTTCTGATCAGCGCACCGGCCTCGGGGCAGGGCAAGACCACGGTGACTGCGGCGCTCGCGCGCCACCACGCTCTGCGGGGGCGCAGGGTGCGCGTCTTCAAGACCGGGCCGGATTTCATCGATCCCATGATTCTCGAGCGCGCGAGCGGCCGGCTCGTGTATCCGCTCGATCTGTGGATGGGGGGCGAGGCGCATTGTCGGGGTCTGCTGCACGAGGCGGCGGCCGAGGCCGATCTCATCCTGATCGAGGGCGTGATGGGACTGCATGACGGAACGCCCTCGAGCGCGGATCTCGCCCGGCTTTTCGGGGTACCGGTCCTCGCGGTGATCGACGCTCAGGCGATGGCGCAGACCTTCTCCGCGATTGCGTATGGGCTCGCACGCTCCCGACCCGGGGTGCCTTTCCACGGCGTGTTCGCGAACCGTGTGGCGGGCTCGCGGCACGCGGCGCTGACGCGCGAGGGCCTGCCGCCCGATCTCGCCCATCTCGGCAGTCTCGATTTCGACCGCACGATCGAGCTTCCGGAACGGTACCTCGGCCTGGTGCAGGCGGAGGAAGTCGCCGATCTCGAGGCGCGGCTGCAAGCCGTCGCCGCGCGGGTCGCGGGCACCGAGCTGGCGCGCATGCCCCCCGCGATCGAGCTCGCAGCTCCCGAGGAGCCGGATGCGCCCCCCGAGCGGTCCCTCGATGGCGTTCGGCTCGGAGTCGCTCGCGATCGCGCCTTCTCCTTCCTTTACCCTCCGAACCTCGATCTTCTGCGGGCGCTCGGCGCGGAGCTCGTCTTCTTCTCGCCGCTGGCCGACGATGAGCTGCCCGCCGTGGACAGCGTTTATCTGCCGGGCGGGTACCCGGAGCTGCATCTCGAGCCATTGAGCGCTCGGTGCGCACTGGCCGGCGCGCTGCGCGCACACGTGCAGGCCGGCAAGCCGCTCTACGCCGAATGCGGCGGCATGCTCTACCTGCTCGAGGCGCTGACCGACAAGGAAGGTCGGAGTGCGCGGATGGCCGGCGTCATTCCAGGTCACGCCACCGTTCACTCTCGTCTCCAATCCATCGGATACCACTCCGCGGAGCTGACGGGCGGCACGCTGCGCGGGCATGCCTTTCATCACTCGACACTCGTGACGCCGCTTGCGCCCCTCGCGCGCACGATACCCGCGAACGGGGTCTCGGACGGCGAGGCGATCTACCGCGACAAACGCCTCGTCGCCACCTACTTCCATGGTTACTTTCCGTCCGCGCCGCAGGCGGTGGCCGAGCTGCTGCGTCCGTGAGCCCTGTCGGACGCCGAGGCGCGCAGCCGGGTGCGCTACCGGGTCGGGCTCGGGCTTGCGGGCAGCGGCTCCGGCCGCGTCCGGCGCAGCACGCCGGTGTAGTAAACCGCGTAGTAGCCGAGCAGCACTCCGAACAGCGCGCCCGTCACTGGAGTGCCATCGTAGGCCATGAGCGGATTCGCCTGCGCTGCGCCGACGGGAAGTGCGCCCCGGTAGAACGCCAGCAGGCGGTAGAGGATTCGGCCGAGGAACAGCGCCGTCACCGCGACCCCGAGGTAGGCATGTGGGGTGTAGAAGCGTCCCTCGGCCGTCACTTCGAAGCGCGTGTGCCGCAAACCGACATAACCGAGCGCCGCGCCGCAGGCGCAGCCCGCGAGCAGCGCCAGGCCGAGCTGCGGGCTCGCGAGCGAGCCGATCGCGAGCAGGGCGCCAATGACGGCGAGAATGGCCATGCGCACGAGCAGGCGGCGCGGCTGCACGCGCTGACGGCCGAAGTTCCGGCGCATGCGCCGGAGGATCGCGAACACGAGCAGCGCCGCGAGCAGCAGGGGGGTGACGACCTGGGAATTCATGGCTACCTCGGTCCAGTCGAAATCGGGCCGGGGCCCGCCGTGTACGGGATGCGCCGTCGCAAGGGTAGCGAAGCGCTCCGGAATGGTAAAGAATCCGCGCCAGCTCCTGTCGCGGTGCACCCGAGGGCCTCGTAGCTTGTCCATCGCAGATTCGGTTGGTTGGGCGGCGACCGTGGTGTTCGTCGCCTCCTATTTCTTTCGCAGCTCCCTCATGCTGCGGGGCACCCAGATCATCGGCGCCGCGCTCTGGACGGCCTATGGGGCGCTGATCGCCTCGAAGCCGGTCATCGCGGCCAACGTCCTGGTATTCGCCGCCGCGGCGTGGAGCCTGTTCCGGGAGCGCAGCGCCTCCGGGGCGAATGCCGAGGCGAACTGAAGGACGCCGGCG
>JAKAZP010000183.1 GCA_021815905.1 Pseudomonadota bacterium
CTTCGCTGCGGCCTTCGCCACGGCCTTCGCTACGGCCTTCGCCACGGCCTTCGCTACGGCCTTCGCTACGGCCGCGTCGGTAACTGCCTTCGGCACGGCGTGAACGCGAGTGCTCTCGCCGACCGTCCCGGCGCCGCTCGCCGCCGTCCCCTCGATACCCTCCGGCGGCGGGCGCGCTTGGGGGCTGGGCGACGGGCGTCGCGGCGATCGGCTCCGCGGCCGCCGATTCCTCGTGCGCGAAGAGCTTCTTGATCCAGGCGCGCAGGCCCCCGTTCGGCCGCTCCTCCGAGACGCTCGGTTCCGGGGCCGCGGCCGCGGCAGTGGCAGCCGGACGGAGCTCGACCGGCGCCGGGGTCGCCGGCAGCAGCGTCGCCACCGCGGGCGCCTCGGCAGGCGGGCGCTTGTCGCGCGCACTGCCGGGCTCCGGCACCTCGGGCGCCATCGGCATGAGGTAGCTGCTCTGGCGATTCTCCGGCAAATCCGCCTCATCGTCGCGGATGCGCCTGATCGAATATTCGGGCGTCTGGATGTTGGGATTCGGAACGATGAACAGCTCCGCTTCGCTCTTGTCCTCGAGCGTGCGCAGCCACTCGCGCTTCTCGTTGAAGAGGTACGTGGCGACCTCGACGGGAAGCTGCGCGATGACCCGCGTGGTGCGGTCCTTGCGCAGCTCCTCACCGATGAGGCGCAGCACCGCGAGCGTCATGGACTCGACGCTGCGGATGCTGCCGATGCCCAGGCACCGCGGGCAGACGTTGTGGCTCGACTCCCCGAGCGAGGGTCGCAGGCGCTGCCGCGACATCTCGAGCAGTCCGAACCGCGAGAGCTTTCCGATCTGGATGCGCGCGCGGTCCATCCGCACCGAGTCGCGCAGCCGGTCCTCGACGTCCCGCTGGTTCTTGCTCGACTCCATGTCGATGAAGTCGATCACGATCAGGCCGCCGAGGTCGCGGAGGCGCAGCTGTCGGGAGATCTCCTCCGCCGCCTCGAGATTGGTATTGAGAGCGGTGGTCTCGATGTCGCTCCCCTTGGTCGCGCGCGCGGAGTTGATGTCGATCGAAACCAGGGCCTCCGTGTAGTCGATCACGATGCTGCCGCCCGAGGGCAGCTGGACCTTGTGCGCGTAAGCGGACTCGATCTGGCTCTCGATCTGAAAGCGCGTGAACAGCGGGATGTCGTCGGTGTAGAGCTTCAGCCGCCGCTGCGCATCGGCGGGCATGAATCGCTGCATGTACTCCTGCGCCGTCTGGAACACGGCCGGGTCATCCACTTGCACCTCGCCGATGTCGTCCGAGAGATAGTCCCGCAGCGCACGCGTGACCGGATCGCTCTCGCGATAGATCAGAAAGGGCGCCGGCCGGTCGGTGGCGGCGGCGGCGATCTGGTCCCACTGCGTCTTGAGATTGTCGAGGTCCCATTGCAGCTCGGCCACCGAGCGGCCGACGCCCGCGGTGCGCACGATCGCGCCCATGCTGTCCGGAATGTCGAGCTGGCTCATGACCTCGCGCATCTGGTCGCGGTCCTCGCCCTCGATCCGGCGCGAGACGCCTCCAGCCCGGGGATTGTTCGGCATGAGCACGAGGAAGCGCCCGGCGAGGCTCAGGAATGTGGTGAGCGCGGCGCCCTTGTTGCCGCGCTCTTCCTTGTCCACCTGGACGATCAGATCCTGGCCCTCGGAGAGAAGCTCCCGGATGTTCATCCGCCCTCCCTGAGGCTGTTGGCGGAAGTACTCCCGGGAGACCTCCTTCAGCGGCAGGAAGCCGTGTCGCTGAGCGCCGTAATCGACGAAACACGCCTCGAGTGAGGGCTCGATGCGGGAGATCCGCCCCTTGTAGATGTTCGCTTTCTTCTGTTCGCGAGAGGGTATCTCGATACTGAGGTCGAAGAGCTTCTGACCGTCAACCAGAGCGACTCGCAACTCCTCTTCCTGAGTCGCATTCACGAGCATTCTTTTCATGTGCCCCTACTGTCAAGTGACGGGCCGGCAAGAGGACGACGGGAGGCCGCGGCGCAATGCTGAAGCGGCAAGGAAGATTTCTCACCCCGGGGACACGCTCGCGCTGCGCCCGGGTCACGATGTCAACGTCGGTGCCCGCCCCGAGCGGGGAGGGGTGCCGGAAATCCTTCTGTATTCTCAACCGGTGGCGCGGCCCGCGGAGCCCGCACGGAGCGGGTTCGACGCCGGCTGCGCATTCTTGTCGGCCCAATACGATGGCCTCTGCATGGAGGTCCAACTAACACGCGGCGCGATGGGCGCCGCCAACCATGGCGCATCCGACCCTCGGACGGCGAACGGAGTATACTGCACAGTCTCTTGAAAAACAGCATCTTACGTCGAGGTCGGTTTGCCGGAGGTTCAAGAACAGGGAAAAGAGGGTCCCGCGGGCCACGGTGGCGGTTCCGGCCCCGGTGAGGAGGGGGGCCCGCAGCACGGGGTGCGCCACCTCGAGGTGGCAGAGCAGGAGGCCGGCCAGCGGCTCGACAAATTCCTTCTGAGGCGTCTCGCGCCCGTGCCCCGGACGCGGATTTACCGGATCATCCGCCGGGGCGAGGTCCGAGTGAACGGCCACCGGGCAGGTCCGGGCAAGCGCCTCGAGCTCCGCGATTCGGTGCGGATTCCGCCCCTGCGGGTGGCTCCGGCGGACGCAGCGCCGGCGCAGGCCCGCCGCGAGCCCATGCCTGGCCTCCTCGAGACGGTGCGCCGGTCCATCGTTCGCGAGGACGAGCGAATCATCGTGCTCGATAAGCCGGCTGGCCTGGCGGTGCACGGCGGAAGCGGCGTGAGTTTCGGGGCCATCGAAGCCCTCCGGGCGCTCAAGCCCGGCGAGACGCTCGAGCTCGCGCACCGCCTCGATCGCGACACCAGCGGCTGCCTGCTCATCGCCCGGGATGCGCAAACCCTGCGGACGCTCCACGCGCTGCTGCGCGAGGGGATTTGCGAGAAGAGATACCTGGCGCTCATCGGGGGCAGATGGTCGTTGGGCCGGAAGCGGATCGACGTGCCGCTGCGGACCGATACCCGCGTCGGCGGCGAGCGCACCGTCCGTGCGGACCCGAGCGGCAAGCCTTCGCTGAGTGAATTCCAGCCGGTCCAGTTCTTCGGCAATCTCGCCACGCTGGTCGAGGTTCGGCTTTACACCGGCCGGACCCATCAGATTCGAGTTCACGCGGCGTACGCCGGCCACCCGGTCGCCGGTGACGAGAAGTACGGCGACCCGGCGCTCAACGCGAGGCTCCGCGAGCTCGGTTTGGAACGAATGTTTCTGCACGCACACAGCATGAGCTTCGAATGGCCGGGCGGGGCCACGTTCAGCGCGAGCGCGCCGCTGCCCCCGGAGCTGAAAGCCGTGCTCGAGCGCTTGAGCGAGATGCCTAAGGAACGCGCAGGCCGGCGCGGCGCAGGGCGCCCGCGAGCCAGATGAGCGGCAATCCGATGAGCGCCGTCGGGTCGCGGCTTTCGATGCTCTCGAAGAGCGAGATCCCCAGGCCCTCGGCCCGGAAACCGCCGGCGCAGTCGAACGGGCGCTCTCGCTCGATGTAGCGCTCGATCTCCTCCTCGCTGAGTGCACGGAACGTCACGGTGGTCGTGTCGAGGTGCACCAGGCGAATGCCCGCCCGCTCGCCGATCAGCGCGCACGCGGTATGGAAGCGCGCGCTCGAGCCGCTCGCCAGGGTGAGCTGTCCGCGGCATCGCATGATGTCGCCGGGCTTCTCGAGTACCGTGGTGCCGGCGGAGGCGACCTGATCGCTTCCGATGACGAGCGCCTCCGGGTGACGCGCCGCGACGGCCTGCGCCTTGGCGATCGCGAGGCGCAGCGCGAGGTCCTGCGGGAGCTCATCGGGGAGGGGGTCCTCCGGGGTCTGCGGCGGCTCGGCCGAGAATGGAATCCCCAGCCGCTCGAGCAGGGCACGCCGGTACGGGGAGGTCGAGGCGAGGATGAGTTCAGGCACGAGCAATTTCAACGAGTTAACGACTGAACGGGGCTTTGACTTGCCGGCACCCGATACCTATTATACGCGGCCCATGTCGTCGCCCTGGTCCAAGCCGCTCGATGTCGATCGGCTTTCCCGTTGCGACGCTGAGATCGAATTCGAGGTTCCGCTCGCCGAGCTGCCGCGTCTGCGATCGCGGGTGGCCGGAATGGGCGGCAGCGTTCGCGGTACGGCGCGCTTCGGGCGCCGCGCCGATGCCCCGACCGTCGAGCTCTCGCTCGCCGGCAAGGCAACGCTGCAATGCCAGCGCTGCATGCAGCCGATGCAGCTCGCCGTCGACAGCGCGGCGAGTCTCGCGCTGCTCGGCGAGGAGGCCGATGCCGCGGCGGTGCCGGACGAGCTCGAGCCCGTGCTCGCGCCCGAGGGCCGCATCAGCGTCGGGGAGTTGGTGGAGGAGGAGCTGCTGCTCGCCCTGCCCATCATCCCGCTGCATGGGCCGGGCGATGAGTGCACGGTGCCGCCCGAGACGCCTCTGGTCGGCGAGCAGCCCGAGCAGGTGACGCAGCGGCCGTTCGCGCGGCTCGCCGAATTGTTGAAAGAGAAGTAGTCAGTTTCCTGAAACCGCGCGCTCCGGGCGCACGAGGACATTATGGCCGTTCAGAAAAGTCGCAAGACGCCCTCGAGGCGCGGCATGCATCGCTCCCACGACGGACTCGCCGCTCCAGCCCTGTCCACCGACCCTCAGTCGGGTGAGACGCATCTGCGCCATTGCATCACCCCCGACGGCTTCTATCGCGGCCGCCGTGTCATCGAGAAGCCGGCCGAGTCCGAAGAGCAGAAATAGCTCCCCGCGCTCCTCGCGCGCCCGTTGCGGCGGTGCCCGCGAGCGTTCGCGCCGCCTCCCATGATCTTCCCGCGCTGAAGTGTTGCCGGTCGCCATCGATGTCATGAGCGGCGATCATGCGCCGCACGAGTACATCGCCGGAGCGGTCGCATCGCTGCGGGAGGATGCGCAGCTCGAGGCGCTGCTGGTCGGCGACCGCGGGGTCATCGGTCCGCAGCTCGCCGGGCTCGCGCAGCCCCTGCGAGACCGGATCGAGGTCGTGCCGGCGGCGCAGGTCGTCGGCATGAGCGAGGCTCCGCGCGAGGCCATCCGGCGCAAGAAGGATTCCTCGATGCGCGTGGCGGTGGAGCTCGTCAAGGCCGGCCGGGCCTCGGGCTGCGTCAGCGCCGGCAACACCGGGGCGCTCACGGCGATCGCGCATTTCGTGCTCAAGACGCTGCCCGAGGTCGAGCGCGCGGCGATCATCTCCGCGATCCCGGCGGCTCATGGCCACACCCACATGCTCGACCTCGGAGCCAACACCAAGGCGACTCCGACCCAGCTGCTGCAATTCGCGCAGATGGGCACGATCATCTCGCGCGACGTCTACGGCCTCGCGGCTCCGCGCATCGGGCTGCTCAACATCGGCGAGGAGGACATCAAGGGGCACGAAGTGGTGCAGTCGGCCCACGCGCTGCTCTCGACGAGCGGTTTGAGGTACGTCGGGTTCGTCGAGGGCGATGACATCTTCTCCGGTGATGTCGATGTGGTGGTGACCGACGGCTTCACCGGCAACGTCGCGCTGAAGACCATGGAGGGCGTGGCGGCGCTGATCGCCGATCGCATGCGGCGGGAATTCCGGGCCTCCTGGCTCGACCGGCTCGCGGGACTCGCGGCGCGGCCGGTGCTTCGGCGGGTCGCCTCGAGCCTCGACCCGCGCCGCTACAAC
>JAKAZP010000184.1 GCA_021815905.1 Pseudomonadota bacterium
AGCCGGCGGTCGGAGCCGAGCCCTTCTTCGTGCACCTCGCCGATGACCTCATCAAGAGCGACGTGGCGTGCCTCGCTCAGATGGCGGACGTCTACGACGCCAAGCGCGCGAGCATCCTCGGGGTGCAGGCCGTGCCGCGCCAGGACACCGACAAGTACGGCATCGTGGCGGTGGAAGCGGACAAATCGACCACCAGCCGCGTGCGCAGCATCGTCGAGAAGCCGAGGCCCGCCGTCGCCCCGTCCAACCTGGCCGTCGTCGGGCGGTACGTGCTGTCGCCCGCGATCTTCGAGCATCTCGAGCGGATCGGGCACGGCGCGGGCGGGGAGATCCAGCTCACCGACGGCATCGCGGCGCTGATGCGCGAGGAGGCCGTGTACGCCTATCGCTTCTCGGGCAAGCGCTACGACTGCGGCAGCAAGCTCGGGTACCTGCAGGCGACCGTCGAATACGCGCTCGGCCATCAGGCGCTCGGCAAGGAGTTCCGCCGCTACCTGAAGGCGCTCGACGTCGATGCGCAGGAGTTCAAGTCCGACCGAGCGGCACGTCCCTCGCCCGCCGCGACGCGCGAGGAGCGCCCCACGCGGGGACGGCGCCGGGGGAGCTCGCGCGCCAACGGCCACGGCGCCCGGCGCGCGGCGGTTTAGCGCGAAGCGCCGGCTCCGGGCTCCCGCCCGGCGCGCGCGAGCACGTGCGCCAGAGTGTTGACGTTGTCCACCAGCCGATCGGTGAGCTCCGCGAGCTCCGTGGCGATGCCCCCGGAGCTCTCGCGGCCGAGCAGGAGCGCGAGCTCCCGCTGAGCGCCGCGCAGTTGCGCAGATGGGGGAGCCGGCACGCTGCCCCTCAGGCTGTCCGCCTGCTGCCGCAGCGCGCCCGCCGCCCGCTCGATGAGCGCCCCGAACGAGGCTTGGGCGGGGATCGCGGGGGCTTCGCCGAGCGCCGCATCGAGCGTCATGGCGGTGTGCGCGAGGCGATTGCTGTTGGTGAGCAGGGATTGCGAGAGCTCGGCGAGCGCGCGCGGTGTCGCCGGCTCCGCGCGCAGGCGACCGAGGGCGGCCGTCGCGTTGGCGCGCGCGACGCGCACGGCCTGCCGGGCTTCGCGCCGGTCATGGGACGGCCCTGAGAGGCGGAACGCCAGGATGTAGCCCGCGTACGCCTCGAGCAGCTGCGCAAACGCCCTGCGAATGCGGGTGCGCTCGCGCGTCGGCCAGAGGCCGAAGGCGAGGAGCGCCATCGCGCTTCCGATCACCGTCGCGATGAGACGACTCAACATGGTGGGTTCAGGCGCCTCGCCGGCGAGACCGAGCAACAACACCACCATGCCGGTGAGGCACGCCACCGCCACGCCGTAGTGCACCGGGCCGAAATAGCGGAACCCCGCGCACAGCACGGCCATGACGGCGATCCACATCCAGGGATCGGCCGGAAGGAAGTGCAGGAGCGCGGTGGTGAGGAGCAGGCCGAGCACCGTCCCCGCGACGCGCAGCAGCCCGAAGCTGAAAGTGGTGCCGTAGTCCGCCCGCAGCACGATCGCGACGGTCATGGGAATCCAGTAGCCGTGCGCGATGTCGAAGCGTCGCCACAGCAGGACTCCGAGCGCCAGGGTGAGCGCCGTGCGCAGGGCGTGGCGAAACGCCGCCGAGCGCGGCGTCAACGTCGCCGTCAGGGTCGCGAGCGCCGATTCCGGGCGCAGCGCGCGCGGCAGTTGAGGCTCCTGCGCGGCCGCGCGCCGCCCCGCGGCCGCGGCGGCGCGCCCGACGTTGCGCGCGGCTGCCGTGAGCTGACCGGTCAGCGCCTCGAGATGGCGCCGTGCGGCCGATCGGGACGGCGCATCGGCCGCGACCAGCGCGCGCTCGGCCGACTCGAGCGAAGCGAGCTCGCGCGCGAGCGAGCCGTCCGCCTCGGCGCCGGCCACGATCGCCCGGGAGAGGCCCTCGAGCACGGTGGCGCAGTGCTCGCGCACGATGGCGCCGATCGCCTCGTCCCCGGTCCCCTCGGCTGCGAGCGCGGTGAGCTCGAGGCGGATGCGCTCGGCGAGCTCGAGCAGCACGCCGAATGCGTCCGTCACCGGGCCGCGGGCGCGGTGAGCGCCGAGCAGGGTGTGCTGCAGAGCGACCATGCTGTCGCTCAACCCGGGCTCGGTGCCGATATCGATGATGCGCCGGCGGGCGAGCGCGGCGAGGTCCCGATAGACTCCCGCGAGCGCCTGGCGCTCGGGGCCGTAGCGCTGCAGGGGCCAGGCGGCGATGGAGAACACCGTCAGGAGCAGGCCGCCCGCGGCGATCCATCCCGCCGACTCGAGCGCGTCCCACGCGCCGCTCGCCCTCAGGTCGGCGGCGATGACGAGCAGGATCATGCCGACCATCCCCACCCGCGCGGTCGCGTCCCCGTAGACGACGAGCAGGCCGCCCGCGAAGCCGATCGCGAGGGTCGCGAGCAGCAGTCCCACCGGATGGGGTCCCAACATCAGGCCCGTGAACGCGGCCATGCCGCCCGAGAGCGACACGGCGAGCAGCCTCGAGAGGCGCTGACGGTAAGGGCCGGGCAGATCGGAGTACATGGTGGAGATGGCGCCGACCGCAACGCCGAGGCCCTGCGCGAGATGACCGCCGGCGACCCCCGCCGCGAGCGGCAGGATGGCCGCCGCGGTGTTGCGCAGCACGATGCGCCAGGGCACCTCGGCGGGCTGGGTCCGAAGCAGGATGGCGAGGGCTCGGCTCAACGCCACGCGGCCCCGCAATGGGTCGTGCCGGCGCGACCCCCCGCGGCGCAGGATCCGGCGCGGATCATGCCGCCGGGTCGAGCAGGCCGTCGATCGCGGAAACCGGCTGTGGGCCCATCGTGCGCGCTCCGCAGGCCGCCTTGTATCCGGCGACGATCGTACCAGGATCGGTGCGCCGCCCGGGCGCGAATCAGCCCGGCAGTTGAATGGAGACCAGGGCGCCGCCGCCCGGCCGGTTCGCCAGGCTGAGGCGGCCACCGTGCGCCTCGATGATCTCGCGGCAGAGCGTGAGCCCGAGCCCGGTCCCGGCGGCCTTGGTGGAGAAGAAGGGCAACAGCGCATCGCGCAGCGCCTGCTCGCCGAAGCCGCTGCCGCGGTCGGCGACCTCGACGAGGAAGCCTTGCGCACGGGGACGTACGCTCACGGTGATCTGCTCGGGCGGCGAGCCGGATTCGGCGGCGTTCTTGAGCAGATTGATCATGACCTGCTCGAGCTGACCGACATCGAAGTGCCCTGCGTGATCGGGCACGACGCCATCGGTCCTGAAGGGCACGGTGGCGGCGATGCGCGCGAGAAACGCTCGCCAGGAGACCGCGGTGGGCAGCGGCTTCGGGAGCTTGGCGAAGCGCGCGTAGCCTTCGATGAAGGAGGCGAGGTGGCTCGCGCGCTCGGCGATGGTGTCGAAGGCGCGTTCCAGGTCACGGCTATCGCTGCCGGTCGCGAGCAGCTTGCCCGAGTGAGCGAGCGAGTGGATCGGGGCGAGCGAGTTGTTGAGCTCGTGGGCGATCACCCGGATCACTTTCTTCCACACCAGCACTTCCTGCGCGGCGAGCTCGCGCGTGAGCTGCTTGAGCAGGATCAGCTCGTGAGGCTGGGCATTGAGCACGAAGGAGCGCTTCGCGAGGTGATAGACCTCGGGCTCGCCGGCGATCTCCATGGTGAAGAGCGTGTCGCCCTTGCCGGTGACCGCCTCGCGCAGCGCGGCCGGAAAATCGGTCAGCAGGGACGCGAGGTCGAGACCCTCGAGCTTGCGGCCGCCGCGCAGGAGCTGCCTCGCGGCGACGTTGCCATAGACGATCCGACCCGAGGCGTTCGAGAGGAGCAGCGCGAGCGGCGTGGTCTGCAGCACCGTGTCGAGGAGGAGCTCGCGCTGATAGATGTCGAGCCGCTCGCGGCGCAGTACGTCCCCCAGGGAGTTGTAGGCATCGACGAGCGCCACGAGCTCGCGACCTCCGGTGGGGGTGATGCTGACGCTGAAGTCCCGGTCGCGCAGGCTCGCGATGGCGGCGCTTACCGCATCGAGCACCTTGATCGATGCGCCCGTGATTTGCCGCGAAAACCACCACAGCACCGGCAGCGTGACGGCGAGTCCGAGGAGCGCGCCGGCGAAGGCGGAGCCGAGCCAGTGGGTCGCCGCGGCACCGGCGCCGGCGCCGAGCGCCGCGAACAGCACCAGCGCGGCTGCGACTCTCCCCGCGAGAGACACCGGGCGCATCCTAGGCGTCGGCGGCCGGTCGCGGGGAGTCCGTCTTGATTCCGAGCTTTTCCATGCGGCGATAGAGTGCCTGGCGGGAGAGCCCGAGGTCACGCGCCGCGCGCGCGATGACGCCTTCGGCGCGCTCGAGCGCCTCCTCGATCGTCGCGCGATCGAGGCTCGATTCCTGGGCGGCTCCCGGGGCCTCCGGCGTCGGCAGGCCGAGCGCCTGAGAGCCGATGACGGCCGTCGGGGAAAGCAGGCAGGCGCGGCGCATGACGTTCTGCAGCTCGCGAACGTTACCCGGCCACGGATATCCAACCAGGGTCCGCTCGGCTTCGGCGGCGAGCTCGTGCGCCGCATCGATGAAATGCCGCGCAAGCGGCAGGACGTCCTCCCGTCGGCGCGCGAGCGGCGGCACCTCGAGCTCGATGACGTTCAAGCGGTAGTAGAGATCCTCGCGGAAACGGCCCTCCCGGATCGCGGCGCGCAGATCGGCATTGGTCGCGGCGACGACGCGCACGCGCGTGCGCCGGGTGACGTTCGAGCCGAGGCGCTCGAACTCGCCGGTCTGCAGCACTCGCAGCAGCTTCGCCTGTCCGGGGAGACCCAGGTTCCCCAACTCATCGAGGAACAGCGTGCCGCCGTTGGCGGCCTCGAAGCGACCGCTGCGTGCGCGAGCGCCCGTGAACGCTCCGGCTTCGGTGCCGAAGAGCTCCGCCTCGATGAGCTCCTGGGGGAGGGCCCCGAGGTTCACCTTGAGGTACGGACCGTTGCGCACGGCGGAGTTCGCATGAACGATGTCGGCGAGCACCTCCTTGCCGGCGCCGTTCGGGCCGGTGATGAGCACCGGCACATCGGCGTGGGCCACCTGGGTCGCCATGGCGACCAGGGTGTGCATGGCATCGCTCTCGTAGATGATGCCCCTCAGGTCGAAGCGCCCGGCGAGCGCCGCGCGCGCCTCGCGTCTCTCGGCCCTGAGTCCGGCCGACTCCACCCGCGCACGGCGCAGGTCGAGGAGATTGCGCACGGTGGTGAGCAGGCGCGCATCGTCCCAGGGCTTGGCGATGTAGTCGGCGGCGCCGGCCCTGACGAGATCCACCGCGGTCTCGAGATGGGTCCAGGCGGTAAGGAGCACGATGGGCAAGTCGGGATGCCGCTTGCGGATGTCGTGGAAGAGTTGCACACCCTCCTCGCCGCTGGTGGCTTCCCGGCGAAAATTCATGTCCTGGATCACCAGATCCACGGGCTCGCGCTCGAGCGCCGCCAGACCCTCTGCAGGGGAGGCGGCGCACGCAATCCGGGCCCCGTGCAGTGAGAGCAACATCTCGAACGCCGTGCGCACCGCCTCGCTGTCGTCGATGACCAGCACCAGGCCGGCCGGGAGAGTGGTCCGCTCAGGGGGGCGGTCAGGAGGGCTCATGGTCGGGGATGGTAGCTGAAGAGATCCTCGCCCAGCACTTCCCGGGACGTCGGGTCACCGCGCTGCGCCGCCCAGTTGGT
>JAKAZP010000185.1 GCA_021815905.1 Pseudomonadota bacterium
GCGTGAATACGTACACCTTGTCGGGAAACAGGTCGACCTTGACGCTCTCGAGGAACTCCTCCGAGGTGCCGTCCTCCTGCAGCTCGACCAGGTTCGACAGCCACTCGCGCGTGCGCTCCTGCTGCATGGAGTCCACATCGCCCCCGGACTTGTACTTCCAGTGCGCGGCGATGCCGGACTCGGCGACCCGGTGCATGTCCTCGGTGCGGATCTGCACCTCGATGGGCACGGCGTTGGGGCCGAAGAGCGTGGTGTGCAGCGACTGATAGCCGTTGACTCTCGGAATCGCGATGTAGTCCTTGAACCGTCCGGGCATCGGCTTGAACACCGAGTGCACGACGCCGAGCGCGCGGTAGCAGGTGTCGGGACGGTCGACGATGATCCTGAGGCCGTAGACGTCCACGATCTCGGCGAGCGAGGCGCGCTTGCGCAGCATCTTCTTGTAGATGCTGTAGAGGTGCTTCTCGCGCGTCTCGACGCCCGCCGTGATGGCGTTCTTCAGCAGCGCGGCGGAGAGCTGCTGCTCGATCTTCTTCAGGAACTCCTTCTGATTGCCGCGCGCCTTGCGCAGCGCCCGCTCGAGCACGTGGTAGCGGCTCGGGTAGAGCGCCTCGAACCCCAGGTCCTCGAGCTCGAGCTTCATGTTGTAGAGCCCGAGCCGCTCGGCGATCGGGGCGTAGATCTCGAGCGTCTCGCGCGCCACCGCGCGCCGCCTCGCGAGCGGCATCGCCTGGATGGTGCGCATGTTGTGAGTGCGGTCGGCGAGCTTGACCAGGATCACCCGCAGGTCGCGCACCATCGCGAGCAGCATCTTGCGGAAGGACTCCGCCTGCGCCTCCTCGCGACTCTTGAACTTGATCTGATCGAGCTTGGTGACCCCGTCGACGAGCTCGGCCACATCGGCGCCGAAGCGCGCGGCGAGCTGGTCCTTCGGGGTCGGGGTGTCCTCGATGACGTCGTGCAGGATCGCCGCGATCAGCGTGTCGGCATCGAGGTGCAGCTCGGCGAGGATGGCGGCGGCCGCAACCGGGTGCGCGATGAAGGGCTCACCCGAGAGGCGCTTCTGGCCCCGATGGGCCGAGGCGCCGAACTCGGCCGCCTCCTCGACCCGCGCGACCTGGTCCTGGGGCAGATAGCTGCCGACGGCGGCGAGCAGGTCCTTGAGTCCCGGAGTGCGCCTTCCGCCGGGGAGCAAGCCCAGGAGCGAAGACGCATAGTCCATGGAGGATCGCTGCCCGGGCCAGTCCCCCAGGCCGAACTGCGGAGCGCGGAAGGTCGATTGAGCCTCGAGCTCCGGCACGGCGGGCTCGGGCTGCGGCTCGGGCTCACGCAGCATCTCGAGCGTGACGTTACCCGCGGCGATCTCCCGCAGCGCGACCACCGTCGGCTTGTCGTTCTCCCAGGCGACGGTCGGCTCGGCGCCGTTCGCGAGGCGCCGCGCGCGCTGTGCCGCGAGGATCACGAGCTGAAAGAGGTTATCGACGTTCGCGAGACAGTCTTCGACGGTGATTCTGGCCATGGGCGGACAAAGGAATGAGGGCGCTCGGTGAGCGCGGGAGAGTCGGGATTATACGGGAAAGGCGCCCGTTCAGGCCAGCAGTCGGGCGATGAGCGGGGCGAGCCCGGCACGGCCCGCGGCGAGCCGCTCCCAGTGCCCCTGGACGATGCGCTCGAGGTCGCCGACCGCGCGCTCGAAGTCGTCGTTCACCACCACGCAGTCGAATTCGCGCCAATGCGACATGTCGCCCACCGCATCGGCAAGGCGGCGCTCGATCACCTCGGGGGCATCGGTCGCGCGGGAGCGCAGGCGTCTCTCGAGGGCCTCCCGCGAGGGCGGCAGGATGAAGATGGTGGTGCAGTCGGGCATCGCGGTGCGCACCTGGCGGGCGCCCTGCCAGTCGATCTCGAGCACGACGTCGCCGCCTTCCGCGAGTCGCGCCTCGACCGGTGCGCGCGCGGTGCCGTAGAGATTGTCGAAGACCCGCGCGTGCTCGAGGAACTGGCCCTCTTGGATCATGCGGTCGAATTCCGGCACGCTGACGAAGTAGTACTCCCGCCCGGGCTCCTCGGTCGGCCGCCGCTTGCGCGTGGTGTGGGAGATGGAGGCCGCGAGGCCCGGGCTGCGCTCGAGCAGCGCCGTGACGAGCGAGGTCTTGCCGGCCCCGGAGGGGGCGGCGAGCACGAACAGCCGGCCGCGCCGGCCGCGCCGATCCCGGCCCGAGCGCGCACTCAGCGGCAGCTCTTCGCGCGCGAGCAGCAGGAGCCGCCGCAGCGCCTGGGCCCGGTGGCTCACGGCGTTCTTTTCCGCGGCGTCGAGCTCCGCGGCGGTGTGATGCGCGCCCGCGGGCACGAAGATCGGGTCGTAGCCGAAGCCGCCCGTGCCGCGCGGCTCGCGCGCGATCTCACCCTCCCAGGTGCCGTGGGCGATGATCGGCTCGGCATCGTCGGCGCTGCGCACGAGGGCGATCACGCAGTGGTAGCGCGCCGCCCGAAAGGGCGGCGGCACCTCGTGAAGCTCGGCCAGGAGTTTGTGGAGATTGGCCTCGTCGCTCGCCCCTTCGCCGGCGAAGCGCGCCGAGCGCACGCCCGGGCGGCCGCCGAGCCCATCGACCTCGATGCCCGAGTCATCCGCGAGCGCCGGCAGTCCGCTCGCATGCGCGGCATGGCGCGCCTTGATGAGCGCATTCTCGAGGAAGGTGGTGCCGGTCTCCTGCGCCCCCGGGATGCCGAGGGCGCTCTGTGCGATGAGCTCGAGCCCGAGGGGCTCGAGCAACGAGGAGAGCTCCCGGAGCTTGCCGGGATTGCCGCTGGCCAGGACGATCTTCATGCGCTTCGCGCAGCTTCCAACGGGGTTCGCACGGGGCGGCTCACTTTACCCCTTCTCGTTCGCCTGGGTCTGCGCGGCGAGCAGCCGCTCGATGCCGTGCCCGGCGAGGGCCAGCATGGCATCGAGCTCGTGGCGGCGAAACGCGTGGCCCTCGGCCGTGCCCTGCAACTCGACGAACGCGCCGCCGTTGCGCATGACGACGTTCATGTCGGTCTCGGCCTGGGAGTCTTCCTGGTAGTCGAGATCCAACACCGGCACGCCCGCGACGATGCCGACGGAGATGGCGGCCACCTGGCCGTGCAGCGGATTCGCGCCGATGTCCCGCTCGCGCACCAGCCGCTCGCAGGCCTCGGCGAGCGCGACATAGCCGCCGGTGATCGAGGCGGTGCGCGTGCCGCCGTCGGCCTGCAGCACGTCGCAGTCGATGGTGATGGTGCGCTCGCCGAGCGCCCGCAGGTCGATCACCGCCCGCAGCGAGCGGCCGATCAGACGCTGGATTTCCTGCGTGCGGCCGCTCTGCTTGCCGCGCGCGGCCTCGCGCGCGCTTCGCGTGTGGGTGCTGCGCGGCAACATGCCGTACTCCGCCGTGACCCACCCCTGGCCCTTGCCGCGCAGGAACCCCGGGACCGTGTCCTCGACACTCGCGGTGCAGAGCACCTGGGTGTCGCCCACCGCGATGAGCACCGAGCCTTCGGCATGCTTGCCGAAGCGGCGGGTGAAGGTGACCGGGCGCATCTCCTGCGGTGCGCGTCCGCTCGGGCGGCTCACGCGCGAGGCTCCCCGTCGCCGAGCCAGCGCAGCGCCGCGACGGAAGTGTTGTCGCTCGCGGCGCCGGTGCGCGCGATCGCCCGCTCGCCGAGCGCGGTGAGCCGCTCCTTGAGCGGCTTTGGCGGGGCGCCGGCGGCCGGGTCGGGGCTGGCCGCGGGTGCGGGTGCGGGCGAGCTCAGCTCCTCGGCGATCTCGGGGTCCTTGAGCCCGCTCCAGAACCCGTCGGTGCACACGAGCAGCA
This sequence comes from Pseudomonadota bacterium, assembly GCA_021815905.1. Next base: position 3,837 of record JAKAZP010000185.1, read on the forward strand.
CGTCGCCCGCCTCGAGCGGCCGGCGCCGGGTGAGCGACATGTCCGGCAGCACCGGATCGCCGCCGAGACAACATTCGACGAAGTTGCGCATGGGATGACCCTGCGCCTGCTCGGCGGTGATGAGGCCCTCGCGCAGCAGGCCCTCGACGTGGCTGTGGTCGCGGCTGCGCCCCACGAGGGTGCCCCCGCGCAGGTGATAGATGCGGCTGTCACCCACGTGCGCCCACCAGCAGGCGCCCTGCTGGATGAGACAGAGCGCGCAGGTGGCGCGCGGCCGCTGCTCGAGCGGCAGCTTCTCCCCGAGCTTGACGACCTCCTCGTGCGCACGGCCGAGCACGAGATGCAGGAAGCCGAGCGGGTCGAAGAGCGGCTGAGGGGTGCGCCAGAAGGCATCGAGCACGCTCTGACGGGTGACCTCCGCGGCCCGGGCTCCATGGGCGTGACCGCCCATGCCGTCCACCACGGCGAGCAGCGCGGCGTGCTCCGCCACCGCGGCGGCAACCCGGTCCTGATTCTCCTCCCGCCCGCCGAGGAGACTGACGTCGGCATACTCGACGCGCAAAGAAAAATCCATGCATCTGTTAGACTTGGAGCCATCCTTTATATCATTCCAGGGCGCCGGGAGCGTAGCGCTTCAGCATGATCGCCAGCATGACCGGTTTCGCTCGGCGCGAGGTCTCCGGGCCCTGGGGCACCCTCGTCTGCGAGCTGCGCAGCGTGAACCATCGCTTCCTCGAGGCGAGCTTCCGCCTGCCGGACGAATTGCGCTCCGCCGAGGGCGATCTGCGCCAGCGGCTCACCCGCGAGGTGCGCCGGGGCAAGGTCGATTGCGCCATGACTTACCGGCCCGCGCAGGCGGCCGCGGCCGGGCTCGAGGTCGATGCCGAGGCCTTGGAGCGCCTCACGGCGAGGCTCAAGGATCTCGAGCGATCGCTCCCCTTTGCGCACGTCGATCTCATCGATGTGCTGCGCTGGCCGGGCATCCTCAAGGAGGATGGGGGCGGCGGGGAGCAGTTGCTCATCGCGGCCCGCACGCTCTTGACCGGCACGCTCGAAGAGCTCGTCGCGGCGCGCGCGCGCGAGGGGGTGCGGCTCCGGGAAGTGCTCGAGCAGCGCTGCTCGGCCCTCGAGGCGCTGGTGCAGCAGGTGCGGGCGCGGCTGCCGGAAGTGCACGCCCGGATGCGCACTCGGCTCGACGATCGGGTGAAGGAGCTCGCGGGTGCCGTCGACAGGGATCGGCTCGAGCAGGAGCTGGCGCTGCTCCTGCAGCGGCTCGATGTCGATGAGGAGCTCGAGCGCCTCGCCGGCCACATCGTCGAGGTGCGCCGCGTGGTCGGCGGCAACGAGCCCGCCGGACGCCGCCTGGATTTCCTCATGCAGGAGCTCAACCGCGAAGCCAACACGCTGTCGTCCAAGTCACAGGACCTGGAGACCACGCGCGCCGCGGTCGACATGAAGGTCGTCATCGAGCAGATGCGCGAGCAGGTGCAGAACGCGGAATAGCGTTCAGCGGTGTCGGCGCGTCAGGCATCACGAGATTCCCTGCAGCTCGATCCTCTGGTGAGTGTCAGTGCGCCAGCCATTCGGCTACCGGCCGGTTCAGAAAGTCCTCGAGCGCGATGCCGTCGCCGCCGACCAGCAGTGTACGTTTCACTTTGAACGCCGTCGCAAAGGCCGCCGTACCGGGATGGGCCTGCGGCGCGCGACCGCTCTTCACTTCAATGGCTGTCAGTCCTGAGCGGGCTTTGACGACGAAATCGACTTCCTGACCCCGCTCGCGCCAGTAGTAGAGGTCGCACTCGCCGGCGGCCGCGGCATTTGCCAGGTGGGCTCCGATCGCCGACTCGATGAGCCGCCCTCGG
>JAKAZP010000186.1 GCA_021815905.1 Pseudomonadota bacterium
GCCGGCACCGCCGCCAGGAGTGCGACGGCGAGGCCGGCCGACACCAGGAGCACGCGGCGTGCGCTGCACCACCGTCGGAAAATCATTCGCCGGAGAATGCGGTGCCGCGACCGCGCTTGGCAACCGGCCGCATACGTATTCAGGGCATACTCCTCGCAGGCGTACCTGGGCTAGGCTCGGCGGCCGGGACCTTGCATGACCGACACTACCGATCGTCGCATCCGTCGCATCGTGATCCTCGGTGGGGGCTCCGCCGGCTGGATGAGCGCGGCGGCGCTGGCCGATGCGACGCGGGGCCAGTGCCGGCTCGAGGTGATCGAATCGGATGCGATCGGCACGGTGGGGGTCGGCGAGGCCACGATCCCCCCGATCCGGCTCTTCAATCAGCAGCTCGGCATCGGCGAGAACGATTTTCTCGCCGCGACCGGCGGCACCTTCAAGCTCGGCATCGAATTCCTCGACTGGACCCGTCAGGGCCAGCGCTACTTCCATCCGTTCGGCCGCTTCGGCGCCGATTTCGATTCCCTGTCGCTGCATCAGTACTGGCTGCGCGAGCGCGCCCGCGGGAGCGAGGTACCGCTGCACGAGTATGCGATGGCGTGGGTCGCCGCGCGCGCCGGGCGATTCGATCATCCGCTGCGCGATCCGCGCCTGGTGCTGTCGACCTTCGACTATGCCTATCACTTCGACGCGGCGCTCTATGGGCGCTATCTGCGCGCGCATGCGCAGAAGCGCGGCGCCGTGCGCACCGAGGGCCGCGTGGTGGATGTGAAGCTGCGCGCCGCGGACGGCTTCATCGAATCCCTGGCGCTCGAGGACGGCAGGCGTATCGAGGGCGACCTCTTCATCGACTGCTCGGGGTTTCGCGGCGTGCTCATCGAGGGGGCGCTCGCGAGCGGCTATGACGACTGGCGGCACTGGCTGCCTTGCGACCGGGCGGCGGCGGTCGGCAGCGCCCCCCTCGGTGAGCTGCCGCCCTACACCCGCTCCACCGCGCGCCCGGCCGGCTGGCAGTGGCGCATCCCGCTGCAGCACCGCACGGGCAACGGCTACGTGTACTGCAGCGAGTATCTGAGCGACGACGAGGCGGCCGCGACGCTGCTTGCGAACCTCGACGGCGAGTCTCTCGGGGAGCCGCGATTGATCCGGTTCGTCACCGGTGCGCGCCGCGCCTTCTGGTCGCGCAATTGCGTGGCCGTCGGGCTCGCCGCGGGATTTCTCGAGCCGCTCGAGTCGACCGCCCTGCACCTGGTGCAATCGGCGCTCACGCGGCTGCTCGCGCTCTTTCCCGACCGCGATTTCGACCCGCTGGCGATCCGGGAATACAACCGCATCACCCGCACCGAATACGAGCGGGTGCGGGACTTCCTGATTCTTCATTATCACGCGTCGCGGCGCGACGATGCGCCGCTCTGGCGCTACACGCGCACGATGAGGATCCCGGGGGAGCTCGAGTACAAGATCGAGCACTTTCGCCGCTACGGCCGGCTCGTGGCCGAGCCGCTCGAGCTCTTTCAGAACAACAACTGGCTCGCGGTGCTCGCCGGGCAGGAAGTGTGGCCGGAGCGCCACCATCCGCTGGTCGATTTCCGCGCCGACATCGACGCGGCCGGCCGCCTGGCGGGGATCCGCGAGGCGCTCGAGCGCGCCGCCGCCGCATTGCCCACTCATCGGGAGTACATCGAGCGGCACTGCCGGGCGCGGCCGCAGCGGCCCTAGCGCGCTCCTCGCCGTCCCGGGATCGCGGGCCCTGCGGCGCGGGAATGTCGCCGCCGCGGCCGACCCCGAGCGGGCCCCACGGCCCGCTCCAACGAGGCGCTCAGACCTGCAAGCTCTCCGCCGCGCAGTGCTCGGCGATGAAGCGCTCGTGGTCCGGCATCCGCTCGACCGCCCCCTCGATCAGCCTGCGCAGGGTGCCGAGGAATTCATCCAGGTCCTTCTGCGACAGCTCGTCGGCGAGCGGGTGGTGGCGGCGCGGGAGGATTCCCTGCCCCAGCATCACCTGGAGCCACGATTGCTCGGTGAACAGCTCCTCGCTCTCGCGAAAGACCTGGCCGGTGGCCTGGAAGAGCGCGAGCTTGCGGGCGAGCGCATCGGTCGGCGGCAGCGCGGCGCAGTGCCGCCAGAAAGGCGTGTCGCGCCGCTCGGTCGTGCGGTAGTGCAGCACCAGGAAGTCGCGCACCTGCGCGTGCTCCTCGCGCACCTTGCGGTTGTACTCCTCGATGACGGCGGGATCGAATCCGCGATCCGGAAAGAGCGACAGCAGGCGGCTGATCCCCGACTGCACCAGATGGATGGCCGTCGACTCGAGCGGCTCGAGGAATCCCGCGGCGAGCCCGATCGCGACACAGTTGCGCATCCAGGGCCGGCGGCGCACGCCGGCGCTGAAGCGGATGGGCCGCGGCTCGGCCATCGCCTCGCCGTCGAGACTCGCGAGCAGCAGCGCCGTCGCCTCGTCGTCGCTCATGAGCGTGCTGCAATACACGTGGCCGTTGCCGGTGCGGTGCTGCAGCGGGATGCGCCATTGCCAGCCCGCCGGCCGCGCGTTCGCCTGCGTGTACGGCCGCATCGGATGCGCCGGGACGCTCGGCACGGCGAGCGCCCGATCGCACGGCAGCCACTCGCGCCAGTCCTCGAAGGCGCCGCCGAGCGCCCCTTCGATGAGCAGGCCGCGAAAGCCCGAGCAGTCGATGAACAGATCCCCTTCGATGCGCTCGCCGCTCTCGAGCCTGACCGCCTCGATGAAGCCGTCCTCGCCCCGCAACGCCGCATCGACGATCCTGCCCTCGGTGCGTCTCACGCCGCGCTGCTCGGCGTAGCCGCGCAGCAGCCGGCCGTAGAGCGTCGCGTCGAAGTGAAAGGCGTACTTGATCCCCGCCATGGGGCTTTGTCCCACCCGATCCAGCCGCGCCATGCGATGCGCCCGCGCGGCCGCCGAGTTGAGCGAGTAGGCGGCAAGCTCCGGCGCGCCCGGCGCGGTGCGGCTGCGCAGCCAGTAATGCTGGAATGGCAGGGGGCCCAGGGGCAGCCCGACATCGCCGAAGGCATGCAGGTAGGAGTGCCCGACACGCAGCCAGTCGTTGAATTCGATGCCGAGCTTGAACGTGCCCTGGGTGGCGCGCAGCATCGCGTCCTCGTCGAGCCCCAGGAAGCTGTTGACGTTCCGGATCTGCGGGATGGTCGCCTCGCCGACCCCGACGGTACCGATGGCTTCGGACTCGACCACCCGGAGGTCGAGACTCGCGGGCATGGTCCGCACCAGCACCGCCGCGGTCATCCAGCCCGCGGTGCCGCCGCCGACCACGACCACGCGCCTGATGCGTTGATCCGTCATGCACGCCCCGCCCGCAGCTTATGCGGCGATGCTAGCACCACGTGAAAACACAGGCCCCGCAGGCGCGCGCCTGCGGGGCCCGGGGGAGGGACGCTCCGAATCACCTGATCGTGTAGTTGAACCCGACCTGGTACTCCCGTCCATAGCGCTCCCAGGTCAGCACCTGGCGCGGGTCGCCGTTCTGGAAGGTCTGCTGCACCTGGTTGCCGAGATTGAGCCCGGAGGCGACGAGCGTCAGGCCCTTGAGCCTGCCGCTCTCGAACTCGTAGCTCACCTGGGCGCTGATCCAGCTCTGACCCTTGATGGTCTGCTCGATGCGGGTCGCGCTGATGCCGAACACGCGGCCGAGGAAGCTGGTGCGGAAGGTGTCGTTCACGGACGCCTGGAAGCCGCCGCGCGCGTAGTACAGCGTGTAGTTGTTCACCCACTTCGAAAGACCGGGTACCGTCACCGGCTGCGTGTTCCCGGGATAGTAGACCGCGCTCAGCGTGCGGTCGGCGCTCGCCTGGATGCCGAGTCCGTTCAGATAACGCGTGAAGTCCCCCAGCGGGACGTTGAAGGCGAACTGAAGGCCCTCGATGTGGCCCGAGCCGTTGTTGGCCGGAGCGGTGAGGATGCCCTCGGTCGTGCCGAGCTGCGCCTGTTCCGCGGGGGTGAGATAGGACGGCACGAACGCCGCGAAGTTATAGAGCACCGCGGCATTCGGGTTGACGTAGTCGCTCAGGCTGTAATAGTAGCCCGCGACCTGCACGTAGCCCGGGCCACCCACCTGGCAGGCCTTCGACGCCTGCGACTGCCCGGCCGCGCAATGATAGTCGCTGCCGCCGCTGAAGTAGTGCTCGAGACTGAGGTGATAGCCGGTCGCCATGTAGGGCAACAGCTGCGGATTGCCGCCCGAGCCGCTGAAATAGGACTGGTTCGGGTTCTTGCTGGTGAGATACGTCGGGTTGTCGCCGATGCCGAGGCTCGCGCTCATCTGGTCCAGGCGGGGGCGCACCATGGTGCGCGCGACGCTGGCCCGGACGTCGTTGTCGTGCGGCATCGAGAACACGAGGTTCAGGCTCGGCAGATAGCGGGTGTAGTTCGTGCCGCCGAGGGTCGGCAGCAGAACCGTCTTGGCGGAGCCGCCCGTGGAGGATCCCGGCGCGACCCGCGAGCCGGCGGACACCTGGGACGTGTGGTCGAGCTGCAGCCCGAAGTTGCCCCGCAGCCCGACGGCGCTTCCCAGGTTGGTCTGGATGTTGAACTGGATGTAGGCCGTCGTGTCGTTCTCTTCGACTCTCCAGTTCGGCGGTACCGAAATCGAGGACAACGCCGTCGGATACAGCACGTCGGCGCCGCTCGCGAGCACCGCCAGCGGGTCGTAGAGCATCTGTGGGCCGAGACCCATGAATCCGAGGGCGGCGCTCGCCGGCTCGAGGGCGGCCGCGGGAATGGCTGCGGTCTGAGTCGGCGTGCAGGTGCTCGTGATCACCAGGCCGCAGGCCGCGCCCGGCAGGACGATGAAGTCCTGGTTGATGTTGTACTCCTTGTGGCGGGAGCCCCGGTCGGCGCCGATCTCCATGCTGGAGATCGGTCCGCTGCCGAAGTAGTGGGTCGCGGAGAGCCGGAGATCGGCCAGGTAGTCCGTCGCCTCCGGCGCGTTGATGAAGCCCTGCTGCACGAGATTCGCGCCCGAGCCCCAGCCCTGCGGGTCGGTGAGCACGATGCCGCTGCTGAGGCTCTGCGGCGTGCTCAGGAGGAGCTCGCCGTCGCTCGCCTCCGTGAAATTGACGGTGGCCGGCGGAACGGCGCCCTTGCTGGCCGGGCCGTTGTACCCGAATCCGGAGTACGACTCGAGGAAGAAGTCGTTGCGCTGGGCGCGGTTGTAGCTCGCGATCGCCGTGCCGGTCCAGCTGTCGGAGAACTTGAAGTCGTTCCGCCAGTTCACGTTGTAGACCTTGGCGTCGTACTTGTTGTAGTCGTTTCGGATCACCGGATAGACGTTGTTGAACGTCCCGGTGACGTCAAAGCCGTTGCTCACCGTGCCCGGCGTGAGGGTCACTCCGCCGCCCCACTGCAGGGGGAACTCGATGCCCTTGGCCTGCTGCGTCTCGTGGAACTCCTCGTAGGTCATGTCCAGCGTGCTGGTGTAGACGCTGTTGGGCTGGAACTGGAACGTGGCCAGGTAGGCGTCGCGCTTCCAGAGGTCGGAGATGTTGTAGTTCTTCGATCCGCCGACCACCAGATTCTTGTTGGCGTCCGTCGGATAGCCCCAGGGCGCCTGGTGCTCGATGTGCGCCGGGGAGGTGTTGAGATCGGCGCTCAGCGTCACGCCGCGCTTGCGG
>JAKAZP010000187.1 GCA_021815905.1 Pseudomonadota bacterium
GATCTCATCGCGTGCGCCACGTAGCTGGTGCCTTCGCTCGGCATGAAGTACCCGAGCAGCACGCCGCCATTGGCGGGAATGATGGTGAGCCAGGCGCGCGCATAGCGCTCGAAGAGATCGCGCTTGCAGGGGTCGATCTCGTACCGGATGTGGCAGACGACATTCATGGAGCTCATCCCGGCGCATGCTAGCGTTCTTCGTTCACGCCGGTTTCGACGCGGATCGAACCGACCGCCCGGCGGAATCGCATTCCGTCGGGGCCTCACGGGAGAGCGCACGCGTTTCCTCGCTGCTGCGCGGAACCGGTAAGGCTCGGCTCAGGGTATCGTCCACGTCAGGCCGATGGCGGCGAGGCTGGGATGGGCGCCTGCCGCATCGAAGCGCTCGTACTCGGCGCGGATGGCCCAGGCTCCGATGCCCCACTGCAGTCCCACGCCGCCGGCGAATGCGGTGTCCGTACGATGCACGGAAGCATAGCCGCTCGCGCACTGGGGATCACCGATCATGCAGGTGCCGACGCCGGGAATCCGATACCCGACCGACAGGTGGGTCGTCATGCGCGCGACGCCCGCCTTGACATAGAGGTCGATGACCGGCACGGGTAGATACAGCACGGCGAACGCGGCTTCGCCCTTTTGCGATGCGTGGCCGTCGGTAACGCTGCCGGGAGGAAACGGCAGCAGAGGTGGCGTGGCATCGCCTGCCGCCGGGAAGCCGCCGCTTCCGAGATCGACGTAGCTCACCTCCGCTCCCAGGAATTCCGGCGGGCGGATGCCCAGCATCACCTGATAACCCGGATGAGCGACGTCCGCCTCGCGCGGCGAGGTCACGGACAGCGCGTAAAGCGAGCCGGTATCGAGGCTGTAGGGAACGCCGGCCCGGATGTGCGACTGCCCGAACTCCGCGCCGACGTAAAAGCCAAGCGGATCGGCCGCGCGGGCGGGAGTCACTCGGGCGAGCCCGACAGCAGCGAGCGCCGCGATCGTGAGCATCAGCGTTTTCAGGGTGAGTCTCCCGAGAGGCTCGATGTCGAGCTTCCCGCGCCCAGGCCACGCAGTGTATTAGCCGTGCTCGCGCGGGTCTATACTTCCTCCATGCGCGATGCACGGCAGGGGTGGATCTCCTCGGACCAGCAGCCGATCCGGCGCGTGGTCGGGCGTCGGATTGCACCGCCGCCGGGGGAGCCTCCGAGCGCCGCCATCCGCGCGGCGATGGATGCCAATCGCCGGTATCGCACGCGCGCGCCCAAGGGCGTGCTCATCTACGAGAATCACGCGCAGATGATCCGTGACCGGGAGCGCTGGACGGTGGAGGCGATCGTCCAGAAGCAACTTGAACGTGCCTGAGTACACCCGTCCTGCCACCTGGGAGGACCTCAAGCGACTCGGTACGCTGCTCCATGAAGCGAAGGTCGAATATGCGCTGGTGGGCGGCTATGCAATCGCCGCACACGGATTCAACCGGCTGTCCGAGGACATCGACATCCTGGTGAGCCCGGCCGCCGAGAATTCGCGCCGCTGGATCCTCGCACTGAGCCGGTTACCCGATCAGGCAGCGCGCGCGCTGGAGCAGCAGCCCGACGTCTTTCGCGATGACACGCGCTACGCGGTCCGTATCAACGATGAATTCACGATCGACATCATGCCCTCGGTGTGCGGCCGCTCCTGGCAGGAGCTGTCGCGCTTCGTCGAGACGATTCATCTCGATGGCGTTCCGCTCCGAATTCTCAGCCTGGAGGGACTTCTGCTCACGAAGCAGGGCAACCGGCCGAAGGACCAGCTCGATGCCTCGATCCTGCGGCAGGCGCTGGAGGTGCTGAAATCCCGCGACCGCTGACAGCCCCTGCCGTACCCCGAAAGACCGTGCCGCTCGCCCGCACCCGAATCCGGGCTCACTCTTCCTGCCTCGGCCGGTAGGCCTGCACCAGCTCCTGCTGCTTGCGGGAAGGGACCGGGTCGTAGTGGCTGAGCTCCATGGAGTAGCTTCCCTGGCCGCCGGTCAGCGCCTTGAGCCGCAGCTGGTACTCGTTGATTTCCGCGAGCGGCACGAGCGCCGAGACGGTCGCGAGCCGTCCGGGCAGCGTATTGTTGCCGTTGATGCGGGCCCGCTTGGTCGCGAGGTCACCGGTGATGTCGCCGATCGCGCTCGCGGGAGCGGTGATCTCGAGATGCACGATGGGCTCGAGCACGATGGGGCTCGCCTTCTGGATGGCGTCGAGGAATGCCTTGCGACCCGCCGACACGAACGCCACTTCCTTCGAATCGACCGGATGGTGCTTGCCGTCGTACACCGTCACCCGGATGTCCTGCAGCGGAAATCCGGCGAGCGCACCCTCGGTGAGCACCTGACGCACGCCTTTCTCCACGGCCGGGATGAACTGGCCGGGGATCGCTCCGCCCACGACATCGTCGACGAACTCGAATCCCGCGCCGCGCTCGAGCGCCTCGATGCGCAGATAGACTTCGCCGAACTGCCCGGCGCCTCCGGTCTGCTTCTTGTGCCGGCAATGCCCCTCCGCGGGCCGGGTGACGGTCTCGCGGTAGGGGATGCTGGGCGGGTGCGTCTTCACGTGCACGCCGTAGCGCTGGGTCATCCGCTCGAGCAGCACCCGCAGGTGCAGCTCACCGGTGCCATAGAGCACCGTTTCGTTGACGGCCGGATGGTGCTCGATGCGAACGCAGGGGTCCTCCGCGGTGAGCTTGTGCAGCGCATCGGCGAGTCGCTGCTCATCTCCGCGGCGCTCCGGCTCGATGGCGATGCCGAGCATGGGCGGCGGGAACGCGACCGGCTTGAGATGGTATTCATCCTCGTCGTGGGAATCGTGCAGCACGGCATCGAGGTGCAGCTCCTCGACCTTCGCGATGGCGCAGATGTCGCCGGGCAGCGCCTCGGGCACTTCACTCGTGTCCTTGCCGAGGAGCTTGTAAAGGTGAGCCACCTTGAAGGGCTTGCGGGCGTCGCCCACGAACAGCGGACTGCCCTGGCGCACCGTGCCCTGATGAACCCGCACCACGCCGAGCTTGCCGACATACGGGTCGATCGTCACCTTGAAGACGTGCGCGATCACGTGCTTCTGCGGGTCGGGCGTGACGGCGACGCGCTGGGCGCGCTCGCCCGCGCCCCGCAGAAAGAGCGGCGGATTGCCTTCGGCCGGATTCGGCATCAGCCGCAGGATCACCTTCAGCAGCTCCGCGACTCCGGCGCCGGTCTCGGCCGAGGTGAAACACACCGGCACCAGATGTCCCTCGCGCAGCGCCTGCTCGAACGGATCGTGCAGCTGCTGCGGGGAAAGCTCCTCGCCCTGCTCCAGATACACGGTCATGAGCCGCTCATCGAGCTCGACCACCTGATCGATGAGTCGAGTGTGGGCGGTGTCGACCGAGGAAAAATCGGCGGGTCCGCCCCGGGGCTGAAAGAAGCAGTCGACGACCGAGGCGCCACCGCCCGCGGGCAGGTTGAGCGGCAGACACTCCGATCCGAACGCATCGCGCAACTGCTCGAGGACGGTCGCCGATCGGGCATCGCGGCTGTCGATCTTGTTGATGACGAGCAGCCGGCAAAGGCCCCGGTCGCGCGCGAAGCTCATGAGGCGCCGCGTCACCGCGTCGGGCCCGCTGGCCGCGCTCACCGTCACGGCGACCGCTTCCACCGCCTCGAGCACGGACAGCGTGCGGCCGATGAAGTCGGCGTAGCCGGGTGTGTCGATCAGGTGTATGCGGGTCGAGCCGCAGTCGAACGTGAGGATCGAAGGATCGAGCGAGTGCTGCAGCGCGCGCTCCTGCGGGTCGAAGTCCGAGACCGTCGAGCCACGCTGCAGGCTTCCCTTCGTCCGGATCGCGCCTGCCTCGAGCAGCAGGCTCTCCGCGAGCAGCGTCTTTCCCGCGCCGGCCGCTCCGACCAGCGCGATGTTTCTGATGCCGTCAGTGCTGTGCTCCATCGTCGGCTCCCCGGACTGAAGCTGCGGGTGGCGTGGACCGCCGGGGTCGGGGAGCCAGGGGCTCCTGGGGGCCTCGGTACGCCGGCGCGCCACCTTGAAGGCCAAAGCGTACTCCTGCGGGGCGGTTCTTTGCAGCTGTGGCGGCCGCCCGAGGGCGGCCGGGCAGAATTCTTGCGTGAGTCCCCGCCGGCCGGGCCGGAACACGACGGGCAGCGGGAGACCGGGCCGGCGATCCGGTGTCCATCGTCACCTCGAATCGGGAGGAGGACGGCGGGAATGCTCAGGGCGATGTGAGCTCGAGCGCGAGACCGGCCTGATTCACGGTCGTGAGCTGTATGGGCCGGCGCCAGACCCGCTGCAGATAATCGAGAACCTTGCGACTGCGCTCGAGATCGAGTCCGCGGCCGTCGAGCTGATGATCGTGCACCAGCTCGAGCGTGCCGTCGTTGCGGACGTGGCCGGCCACCACCGAGGGAGCGCCGAAGTTGTATTTGGGGCCGAGGATCGCCTCATGGAGCGCGGTCATGTCCTGCTCCAGCACCCGGACCTGCCCGTCGCTGCGCGCGCTGAACCGGAACAGATCGAGCTCGTCGGCGAGCTCGCGCGTGAGATGATTGCGCACGAAGGCGAAGTCGTCGTCCTGGGTCATGATGCGGCGGGCCGCCTCCAGGCCCTCGTGCTCGACGAGCTTCTCCCACATGGCGAACCCCAGATGATAGGGATTGAGGCTGAGCGCCACCTGTTGATCCGCGGCCACCGGCCGGACCACGTCCGAATGACACTTGATGGCATCGAGGTAGGCCTGCTGCGGGATGAAGTCGGCCTCGCGCAGCAGCCGCGCATGCCAGTAGGAGGCCCAGCCCTCGTTCATGATCTGGGTCGCGAACACCGGATAGAAGTAGAAGGACTCCTCGCGCACGGCGAGAAAGATGTCCCGCTCCCAGCTCTCCATCTCGGGCGCGTACTGCGCGACGAACCACAGCAGGTCGCGCTCCGGGTGCGGCGGCACCGGCGCGCGCTTCCTCGCTTCGGGCCCGCTCGCCGCCGCGGCGGGCTCGAGCCGGGCGAAGCGCTTGCGGAACTCGTCCTCTTCCTGCAAGCGTTTGTCGTCGACGTACTCCGGATAGCGCACCCGCCGCAGCGACTGATCGACGTCGATGTGCTGCTCGAGCGACAAAGCGGCATCGAGCACGATCTCCACCCGCTGCATGCCGTGAGTCTCGATCGCCTGCTGGATCTGACGGGCGTGATTCGCCGCATGCTCGACGATGTGCTCGCTCACCTGCTGCTGGCAGCGCTGGAAGAGAAGATTGCAGCGGGAGAAGTCCGCGTGCCCGAGCACGTGCGCGGTGACGAGAATGTTCTCGGCGAGGCCGTTGCTCGCGGCGAGGTAGGCGTGACCCGGATTTCCGGGAAAGACCACTTCGAACAGCCGCGAGTGGCCCATGTGGCGCTGGATGAGCTGATAGATGTAGCGCACGCCGAAGGACCAGTGCGGCATGCGCACGGGAAGTCCGTAGACGGCGATCTCCATCATGAACGAATCGGGGACCGCTTCGAACTCGACGGGGTGGAACCTCAGCCCGGAACGGGCCGCAAGCTCCTCGATGCGTTGGGTGTAGCTCTGCCAGCTTGAATCGGTCATGGCGCTTGGGCCGCCTCAGGCGCTCTCCACGGCCTGGTTCTCCGCCGAGAAG
>JAKAZP010000188.1 GCA_021815905.1 Pseudomonadota bacterium
TGTGGCAAAACGCGGCGTGTCGTGCGTGCCGAGCTCGTTGGTCATCGCCTCCTGGACGTTCACCGGCAGCTCGGCGCGCGAGCGCCGCAGCCAGCGATCGAATTGCGTCGCGTCGATCGAGGCCGGCCTGCCCTTCTCGTCCTTGCCGCAGATCCACTCCGAGACCGGGTTGGTGAAGCCGTCGTAGTTCATGGCGCTGTCCCACTCGGCGCCGTCGTCGAGCCAGGGCGCCGCGTCACCCCAGAATTCCCCCAGGATCTCGGCGGCGGGATTCACCGAGGTCACGGCCAGGCGCAGCTCGCGCATGATCTCGTGGTTCGCCGCATCGCTCCCGCCGTGACCGCCGGCGTCGATCATCTGCGCGGAATCGAGCCGCCAGCCGTCGATGCGGTAAGGGGCGCGCAGGTACCGCTGCACGACGGAGTCGCGGCTGGCGTAGATCCGCTCGCGCACCGGGGAGCCGCTCGGGCCGTAGTCGAGCTTCGGCATGGTCTTCACGATCGAGAAGGTCGCGTACCGGTGCGGCCAGGACCAGAAGGTGTAGTACCGGTAATAGGGGCTCGACCGCGATCGGTAGGCGCCGGGCCGCTCGCACCGGATCCCGTCGTAGGTCGCGCGGCCGAACCAGCAGCTGCTGTCGCCGGTGTGGTTGAACACGCCGTCGAGGATGATGTAGCCCTTCGGGCCGTTCGAGCCCGAGTGCACGTCGGCGATCAGGCGCTCGAGGGTTCTGTTGGTCCCGAACGCGGGGTCGACCCGGTAGTAGTCCTGCGTGTCGTACTTGTGGTTGGTGGGCGCCCGGAAGATCGGGGTCAGATAGAGGATGTCGGCCCCGAGGGTGCGCTTGAGGTACCCGAGCTTGCGGTCGATGCCGGCGAGGTCGCCGCCGAAGAACACCTCGCTGTTGCAGCGTGGGTCATGCGCCGCGGCGCTCGCATAGCCGCTCGCCCAGGAGTGCCGCTGCGTCGCGCAGCCCTCGAAGGTGTACTCCCCGCTCGCCACGTCGTTGCGCGGATCGCCGTCGAAGAAGCGGTCGACGAAGATCTGGTACATCACTCCGTTCTTCATCCAGTCCGGTGTCTTGAATCCCGGAATGAGGAAGAAGTCGCCGTGGGCCGGCTCGGCGCGGGTGATGCCGGCGGCGTTGAGCCAGGCGGTGTCGGTGCCGTCCTCGATCCGGAAGCGGTAACGCTTCTCCGAGGGGCTCGCGGGGATCGTGCCCTGCCAGTACTCGAACACTCCCGTCGGGTCGTTGGACACCCGATGCATCGGGACGAAATGGGCTGCGTGATCCGCCGCGTCGTACCAGTCGATGTCGGCGCGCGTGATGTCGCCCCTGCAGGTGCGCAGTGTCAGGGTGACCGGCTCGCTCGCCGCGGGCTGCGGCCGACTGTCGTACATCGGACCCTGATCGGCGAACAGATAGGCGGTGCGCACGTGATCGTCTTTCGAGCACGCCTGCGCGCGCGCGGCGCCGAAAGCCTGCAGCAGCCAGCAGGCGCCGAGCAGCGCCCAGGGCGGCGCCCGCCGCGAGGGCCGCGAGCCGCCGTCACCGTGTGGAGGTCTCACGTCGAAACTCAGTGGCCGGGCTCGGCGGCCTCGTGCAGCCGCACCCGCGCGCTCACGCCCGCGGGCAGCTCGATGTAGGTCTCGCCTCCGAGGCGCCCGCCGCCGACGGCCCAGCAGGCCGTGCGGCAGTTGCGCAGCGCCTCGAGGTCCGCGGCCTCGCGCAGCGCGCCGCCATCGAGCGTCACGCGGCGCGCGAGCACCCGGTGGACCGCGAACAGGTAGTGAGTGAGCGCGGGGCGATACGTGCCGGTGCGCGCGGCGGTGTCGAGCTCGACCGCGCGACTGCCGGCCTCGACGGTCAATCGCTGCAGGAAGTAGTCGCCGTGCCCGTAGGCGTACGTTTCCCCGTCATCGTCGTAATAGTCGAAGTGCGTGCGCGTGGCCGAAGGGAACACGTCCACGCGCACCGTATGGACGGGACGCTCGCCGACATACTCCATCACCCGTTGAGTGGGGATGAGGGCGCCCTGGCGCACGAACAGCGGAATGTCGCTCCAGGTCTTCTCATCCACCGGGACGGTGATCGTCCGGCCGCCGAGATAGATCTCCCCGGTGCTCCAGCGCGTCCAGACGCCCGGGGGCAGATAGATCCGCTTCCGCGTCGCGTCCCTGCGCACCACCGGGGCGACCAGCAGCCAGCGGCCGAACAGCCACGCCGAGCGGTCGTTACGCACGCGCGGATCGTGCGGCCACCCGAAGTAAAGCGGCCGCACCAGGCCGACGCCGGTCACGTGGTCGTGCCAGGCGTAGGAGTAGATGTAGGGCAGCAGGCGGTATCGCAGTCGGATCGCGCGCGTCGCGGCGCGCTCGGCGACCGGGCCGTAGATCCAGGGCTGGCGGCGCTCGTCGTGATCGCCGTGCACGCGAAACACGGGCACGAACGCGTCGAACTCGATCCAGCGGGCGTAGTTCTGCGGGCTCGGGTGTCCGTGGAAGCCGCCGCCGTCCATGCCCCACCACATCTCCCCGACGTCGATGGCGCTCAGCATCCGCGGGCGCTGCGCCGCCATGCTGGCGAAGCCGGTCTGGATGTCTCCGGACCAGAGCCCATAGGCGTAGCGCTGCGCGCCCAGCCAGAAGTCCCGGTTGAGGGAGAAGACCCTGAGCTTCGAGTGCGCGCGCTGGCCGTCGTAGAGCGAGCGCTCCATGTTGAGGAACTGCGTGTCGTCGCCGGTCTCGTCCGCCTCGTCGTTCCACCAGCCGACGATGCCGGTGTCGAAGCTGTGCTCGAGCGTCGGATTGAAGAACCAGGCGCGGGTGGCCGCCTTGTCGAAATCGAGGTCGCGCACCCGCTTGTGCGAGAAGTAATCGAGGCTCGCCTTCTCCCCCGGCAGCCACAGGTGGTGCGCGCTGGCATAGCGCCCCTCGACGGTATCGACGTGGATGCGCGGCTTCATGATGCCGATCAG
This sequence comes from Pseudomonadota bacterium, assembly GCA_021815905.1. The sequence continues at coordinate 2,979 of JAKAZP010000188.1, forward strand.
GTGCACGCCGAGTGCCGCGAGCTCCTTGCCGAGCTTGCCGCTCGGTCCGTCGGGGAACTTGACCCGGTTCCAGCGGAACTCGCCGTAGTCGTCCCGGCCCCACGCCTTCCAGTCGAAATCGAGCGAGAAGGCATCGAGCGGGATGTGCCGCGCGCGGTAGCCGCGCACGATGTGGAGCAGCTCCCGCTGGTCGATTCCGAACTGGCTGTTGATGAAGCCCATGGACCACTTGGGAAAGAGCGGCGCGTGGCCGGAGAGGTCCGCCACCGCCGCGAAGATCGCCGTGGGCGGCCCCACGATGAGATAGAAGTCCGGATCGGGGCGCGAGAGCTTGGAGACCTCGAGGCTCGAGCTTCTCAAATCGAACGTGGCGCCCTTGCTGTCGAGCAGCAGCGCGAAGCCTTCCGTGCTCCAGAGGAGCGGCGCGCCGGCATTGCCCTGCTGTCCGGCTCTCGCGACCTGGATCCCCCGGCGCAGCATTCCGGCCGTGGGCTTGTGAAAGATGCTGAAGCCGTCGATGCCGTAGAGCGCCGCTCCCCGGGCGAACCGGAGCGCGAGCGTGCCGCGGCCGAGGCTCGCAAGGCGCCGCTCGGTGAGCAACGGCCGGTGCGCTCCGGCCTCGAACACCGCCAGCGTTCCGGCGCCGCGGTCGAGCACGACGCGCAGCCGGTCGTTGCGGAGCACCCGGGTGCGACCCTCGTGCGCGACGGTGACCGGACTCGAGGCGGTGCGCGGCGCGTGGGGTGACATCACGAGGGTGGGCGGTGTGCCCGTGCCGTGGGGCAGAAAATGCACGTGCAGCACGTCATCCCCGACGATGCGCAGCGACAGGACGCCCCCGCCCACGGGCACCGTGATCGCCGAGCGGCTCGGTGGGGGCGCGGGCGAGGGCTCGCGCGCCGGCGCGGGGATCGAAGCGGCAACGAGCAGGGCCGCGGCAAGCGTCTTCCTCAACACGGGTATCGCATCACTCGAGAATGGCGGTGGAGTAGGCGGGCATCGTGAGCCGCCGGCCTTCGAGCCGGATGCCGGCGCGCGTGCGCCGGATCACGCGGCGAAACGCGCCGACCGTCAGCGTCACCACGCGGCGCCGGCCCGAGAGGTTGTGCACGATCAGCAGGCGTTGAGCGCGATCGGCGCGCACGTAGGCGCAGATCGGCCCACCGTCGGCCGGATAGGGCGCGATGCCGCCGTCGCGCAGCGCGGGCAGCTCGATGCGCCAGTGGATCAGCGTGCGATAGAGGTTGAGCAGCGAGTGCGGATCGGCCCGCTCGGCCGCGACCGATAGCCCCGGAGCATCGTTCACCCGTGCGTTCTCCCAATACGTCTCTCCCGGCGCGCGCAGGCTTCGGTTCCAGCGCATCGGCTCGCGGATGTGCGGGTCGGGCTTGACGCCGTGCATGCCGATCTCCTCGCCGTAGTACACGAACGGGTGCCCGGGGAGCGTGAGGAGCTGCGCCGCCGCCATGCGCATGTGATTCGGGTTGTCGTGGAGCTGATCGATCACCCGGTCCTGATCGTGGTTGGAGAGGAACGGCGAGTCGACCATGGGCCAGCGCGCGTGCGAGCGGAACAGCCGCAGGGCGCGTTGCAGGTACGCGCCGAGGTCGGCGCTCTTCTCCGTGGCGGCGCTCGCGATGAGAATCCGCGCGAGCGGGAAGTCGAACACGGAATTGAGCGCCGAGTAGTACGGCGCCGCCTGCGCCTCGGCCGTGGCGGGCACCTCCCCGAGCAGGAACACGCGCGGGTCGGTGTCGCTCAAGGCGCGGTGGAACTCGCTCCACCACGCGAGGTTCTTCGCGAGCGGCCCCGCCTTGCCGACCTGGGACTCGAAGTCGATGTAGATCTGGGTCGTGGCGTCGAGGCGAAAGCCGTCCACCCCCTGCGCGAGCCAGAACCGCCCGACCCTGATCATCGCCTCGCGCACGGCCGGGTCGTCATAGTTGAGATCCGGCATCTGCGAGGAGAAATCGCCCAGGTAATACTCGCCGTCGATCCGATGCCAGGCCTTGTCGCCGACGGAGCTGATCGCATCGAGGTCCGTCCCCTTGCCGGCCCAGGTAAACCAGTCGTGATACGGGCTCGTCGGGCTGATGGCGCGCCGGAACCAGGGGTTCCGATCGCTCGTGTGGTTCGTGACCAGGTCCATCAGGATCTTGATGCCGCGCGCGTGCGCCGCGCGCAGCAGGCGGTGGAAGTCCGCCAGGGTGCCGAACTGCGGATTGACGGCGAAGAAATTCGTGATGTCGTAGCCGTGATAGCTCGGGGAAGGGTTGATGGGCGTCAGCCAGAGGCCGCTCACCCCCAGCCACTTGAGGTAGTCGAGCTTCTCGGTGATGCCGTCGAGATCGCCGATGCCGTCGCCGTTCGAGTCGCAGAACGAGCGGACGAAGATCTCGTAGTAGACGCCGGAGCGCCGGCGGGGACGGGGGGCGCGCCCGCGCAGGATGCGCGCGCCGGGGGGGCTGCCGCCCTGAATCGCCGGTGGCGCGGCCAGCGGCGATTCGGCGCCGGCCGGCACCGCCGCCAGGAGTGCGACGGCGAGGCCGGCCGACACCAGGAGCACGCGGCGTGCGCTGCACCACCGTCGGAAAATCATTCGCCGGAGAATGCGGTGCCGCGACCGCGCTTGGCAACCGCCCGCATACGTATT
>JAKAZP010000189.1 GCA_021815905.1 Pseudomonadota bacterium
CGCGCGCTCGATGCCGGCGCGGCGAGCGCGCTGCTCGCAAGCCCGGGGAGCAGTCGCGAGGCGCTCGCGCGCCTCGAGGCCGCGCTCACCGCGCCGAGCCCCCCCGGGGGTGACGCCGCGCAGGCCGCGCAGGCCTGGCGGGAATTCGCGCGCTTCTTCGACACCGCCTGGAGCCCGAGGCGCATCGCCCTCGATGCGCTGCTCGCGCATCTGCCCGCCGTCGCGGACTGGCGCGCGGTGTGCGCGATCGATGCCGATTCCATTCTGGATGAGCGTGCGCGCTTCGCGCGCGTCACCGGCGCGCTTCCCGAGGGCACTGCACTGCGAGCGCCCGCGGGCCGGGAAGCCCGGTGAGCGCACACGCGGCATCCGCCGCGGCCGGACTGCACGCCATCGTGCTCGCCGCGGGAGCCTCGACCCGTTTCGGCTCGCCCAAGCAGTTGGTGCGCATCGGAGACCGGCCGCTGCTCAATGCCGCGGTGGGCTGCGCCTCGGAAGTGGTCGGTCAGTCGGTGCTGGTCGTGCTCGGCGCGCACGCCGCCGAGCTCACGCCGCTCCTGAAGCATTCCGCGGCCACGGTGGTGATCAACCGCCAGTGGCGCGAGGGACTCGGAAGCTCGATCCGCGCCGGCATCGCACGGCTGCCCCCGTCCTGCACGGGCGCGCTGTTGCTGCTCGCGGACCAGGCGGCGGTGAGCGCCGAGGATTTGCGCCGCCTGGCCGATGCCTGGAAGCGCCATCCGGAGGGCATCGCCGCGGCCGTCCACGGCACGACCGTCGGCGCGCCGGCGATCTTTCCGGGCTTTCTGTTCCCGGAGCTCGCCGAGCTCAAGGGCGACGTCGGCGCCCGCGTGCTGCTGAAGCGCTACGCGGCGCGTCTCACCCGGGTGCCGATGTCGAGCGCCGCATTCGATCTCGACACGCCCGAGGACCTGCTCTCGCTCGAGGTTCGCAAGTAACTCGCGCTCAGCAGCTCTTGCCCGAAGGAGCGAGCGGGTGCGGGAAGTTGTCCGACTCATCCTCGCCCTCGCGCGGCGCGAGGCAGGCGAAGTCCTTCTCGAGCGCGATGGCGAGCTCGCCCGCGGCGAGCGGCTGCGTGGCGCTCAAGGTGACCAGGTCGGTGCCGTGCCAGCGGTCCACGAGCGCGCGCGGAACGCGAATCTCCATGAGAGACCCATTATAACTGGCTGTAATATAATCATTTGTCTTATCGTCCCGCAGCCGGTAAACGAGCGCGGCCCCACCGGGAAATTCCGTGCGGTCCTCGACCGCGCCGCGCTCGGCGAGCGAGCGCAACTCTGCCTGCGTCAGGCGCAGGCGCAGGGTATTGCCTTTGATTCTGAGCTTCACGGGGCGCACTCCTTCATCGACCGGGGGCGATTATCGCATCGATAACCGCCGGCGCGGGTAGCCAAACCACACGGTATTTAGGTCCGTGACGGAGCCCGCCTATAGTCGCTCGCCATGTACCGATACGATGAGCTCGACCGGGCACTCGTGCTCGAGCGCGTGGCGCAGTTCCGCGAGCAGACCCGCCGCTATCTCGCCGGCGAGCTCGGCGAGGAGGAGTTCAAGGCGCTGCGCCTGCGCAACGGCCTGTACCAGCAGCGCTTCGCGCCGATGCTGCGCATCTCGGTGCCCTACGGGCTGCTCGGCTCCGGGCAGCTCGCCGCCCTCGCGCGGCTCACGCGCGAGTACGACCGCGGCTACGCGCATTTCACCACCCGGCAGAACGTCCAGCTCAACTGGCCGGAGCTCGCGCGCGTTCCCGACCTGCTCGAGGAGCTCGCGCAGGTGCAGCTGCACGGAATCCAGGCCTGCGGCAACGACACGCGCAACATCACCTGCGACTACCTCGCCGGCGTCGCCCCCGACGAGAGCGTCGACCCGCGCCCGTACTGCGAGCTGCTGCGCCAGTTCGTGACGCTGCACCCGGAGTTCTACTGGCTGCCGCGGAAGTTCAAGTTCGGATTCACCGGCGCGAGGATCGATCGCGCGGCGACGCTCACCAACGATGTGGCCGTGCACGTGCGGCGGGCGGACGACGGCGCGATCGGCTACCGCATCTTCGTCGGCGGCGGCCTCGGCCGCGCGCCCATGCTCGGCCAGGAAATGAACCCGTTCGTGCCCGAGGCCGACCTGCTCGCCTACGCCTGCGCGATCCTGCGGACCTTCAACCGCTTCGGGCGGCGCGACAACATCCACAAGGCGCGCATCAAGATCGTGCTCCGGGAGTGGGGTTACGAGCGCTTCCGCGCGGCGATCGAGCAGGAGTACGGCAGGATCCGCTCGAGCGCCGAGGGCGAGGAGCTGCGCCTCGCGGCGCAGGACATCGCGCGCATGCGCGCGCACTTCCGGGCCCCGCCCTACCTCCCGGCGGCGCAAGCGAGCGCCGACCTCGGCGCGTGGGAAGCGCGCGATGCGCGCTTCGCCGCCTGGACGAGGCGCAACGTGCGCGCGCACCGGATGGCCGGATATCGCATCGTCAGCGTCTCGCTCAAGGCCCCCGCGCGGGCGCCGGGGGACTGCACCGCCTCGCAGCTCGAGGCGCTCGCCCGGATCTCGCGCGCCTACAGCTTCGGCGAGCTGCGCTCGAGCTACGAGCAGAACCTCGTGCTCGCGGACGTCCCCGAGCGCGACCTGCACGCGCTCTGGCGCGAGCTCGACGCCGCGGATCTCGCCACACCCAACATCGGCCTCGTGACCGACGTCGTCGCCTGCCCGGGACTCGACTTCTGCACTCTCGCGAATGCCGGCACGATCGGAGTCGCCGCCGAGATCCAGCGGCGCTTCGACTCGCTCGATGCGCAGTACGAGGTCGGGCCGATCCGCATCGCCCTGAGCGGCTGCATGAACGGTTGCGGTCACCACAGCGTCGGACACATCGGCATCCTCGGCGTCGACAAGCACGGCGAGGAGTGGTACCAGGTCACCTTGGGCGGCAGCCCCGGAAACGATGCCGCCATCGGCGAGCGGGTCGGTCCCGCGCTCGCGCGGCACGAGATCGCCGCGGGCGTCGAGCGCCTCATCCGCGCCTACCTCGCACTGCGCATCGACGAGGACGAGAGCTTTCTCGAGTGCTGCCGGCGGCTCGGCCTCGAGCCGTTCAAGGAGCATCTCTACGGCGGCCGGACCGCGGCGGTGGCGGCGTGAGGATCCTGCGCGCCCGCGCGCTGGTCGAGGACGACTGGGCGCTCGAGGGCGAGCCGGGAACGGGCGGCCTCGCCCCGGGGGCAAGGGTCATCGTTCCGCTCGAGCGCTGGCGGGCCGAGCGCGCCTCGCTCGCCTCCCGGTTCGCGGCCGTGGGCGTGCTCGTTCCCAACACGGCGGACATCGAGGCGGTGCACCCGGAAATCGCCGACCGGCCGCTGATCGCGCTCGAGTTTCCCCGCTTCGCCGACGGGCGGGCGCTGTCGCAGGCCGCGCTGCTGCGCAGGCGCCTCGGATTCGAGGGCGAGTTGCGGGCGGTGGGGGACATCATCCGCGACCTCGTGTACTGGCTCGGCCGCTGCGGCTTCGATGCGATCGTGCCGCGCGCCGATCAGGACCTGCAAGCCTGCCGGCTCGCGCTCGATGAGCTGACCGTGGTCTATCAGGACGCGGCCGACGGGCGCGTTCCCGTCTGGAGGCAACGCCGGAGCGCGGCCGCGCAGCGGATGCCCGCGGGCGCCGCGGGCGCGAGGGAAGCGCCCTGAGTCAACGCTGCGGCAGCTTCAGGTCCGCGAACAGCGCCGCAACCTCCTCCGGCGTCGCGGCTCGGTGCGCGCGCTCGACCAGACGCCGGTCGAGGTGCGGAGCGAGGAGCTGCGCGAACTCGTACATGTACTTTCGCAGCAACAGCCCGCGGCGAAAGCCGAGCCAGGTGGTGTGCGCGGGCAGAAGGTGCGCCGCGTCGATCACCGCGAGATCCGGGTCGTGCTCATCGACCGCCATGTGGGCGACGATCCCGACTCCGAGCCCGAGCCGCACGTAGGTCACGATCACGTCCGCATCGCGCGCGGTGATCGCGACGTTGGGAGTGTACCCGGCCTTCGCGAACGCCTCGTTGAGCGAGGACGGCCCGGTGAAACTGAACGTGTAGGTGATGAGCGGATGGGAGGCGAGCTGGCGGAAGCCGAGCTTGCCCGAGCCCGCGAGCGGGTGGCCGCGCGGCACGATCACCACCCGGTTCCAGCGATAGCAGGGCAGCAGTGTCAGCTCCGGGAACAACGCCTCGGAGCCCGTGGCGATCGCGCAGTCGATGCGATCCTGCGCGACCATCTCCGCGATCTGCTCCGAGGTTCCCTGGTGCAGGTGCAGCCGCACGTTCGGATAGCGCGCGCGGAACTCGCGCAGGACGTCGGGCAGGACATAACGCGCCTGGGTGTGCGTGGTGCCGATCGAAAGGCTCCCGCGGCCCTCGTCGCGCAGCTCCGCGGAAAGCGCGCGGATGCTCTGCGCCTCCTGGAGGATGCGCATCGCCCGCTCGAGCACCTGCGCTCCGGCGGGCGTGATCCGCGTGAGGTTGCGTCCCTCGCGCACGAAGACCTGGAACCCGAGCTCGTCCTCGAGCAGCTTGATCTGCTTGCTGACGCCCGGCTGGGAGGTGTGCAGCTTCTGCGCGGCCGCCGTGATGTTGAGGCCGCTCTGGGCCACGGCGGCCAGGTAACGCAGTTGGTGCAGCTTCATGCGCGCGATGATAACCGCTCCGCAGTCACTCAGAAGCAATCATTCGTTCCATGCCCTCCGGCGCCGCTGGCATATTGCCGCTCATGGCGGAGCCGCTCACCCCCGATCTCGAGTTGAAGGCCCACTCGGTGCGCGCGCAGCTCGCCGCGGCGGTGCGCGCCCACGGGCGCGTGGTGTACTCGAACAGCCTGGGGGCCGAAGCCATGGTGCTCACCGACATCATCTGGTCGCACCTGCCGGGCATCGACATGTTCAGCATCGACACCGGGCGGCTGCACGGGGAAACGTACGAGCTGCTCGAGCGGCTCGAGCGGCGTTACGGCAGATCGCTGCGGCTCGTGCACCCGGACGCCCGCGCGCTCGAGGAGCTGGTCGCCGCGCACGGAGTCAACGGCTTCTATCGGAGCCCGGAGGCGCGCCTCGCCTGCTGCCGGGTGCGCAAAGTCGAACCCTTCAGGCGGGCCGTCGCCGGGTACGGTGCATGGATCACCGGAGTGCGTCGCGAGCAGTCCCCGGCCCGCGCGCACGCCGAGCCGCTCGAGTGGGACGGGGAGCACGGCCTTTACAAGGTGAGTCCGCTGCTCGAGTGGACCGAGGCCGAGGTGTGGCAGTACATCCGCGCGCACCGGCTGCCGTACAACACCCTGCACGACCGTCGATTCCCGAGCATCGGCTGCTCGCCCTGCACCCGCGCCATTGAACCGGGGGAAGGCCGCCGCGCCGGGCGCTGGTGGTGGGAGCAGTCCGAGTCGCGCGAATGCGGGCTGCATCCGCGCACCGCGGTCGCTCGAGCCTGACACCGGAGGGGAGGCGCATGGATCATCTGCCGGTCTTTCTTCAGCTCCGTGGCGCACCGGTCGCGGTGGTGGGCGGCGGACGAGTCGCCGCGCGCAAGACCTCGCTG
>JAKAZP010000190.1 GCA_021815905.1 Pseudomonadota bacterium
GCGCTCGACCTTGCAGAGCCGGATGCCGTCGATGATGCTCGCGTGGTTGAGCGCATCGGAGATCACCGCGTCGCGCTCATCGAGCAGGGTCTCGAACAGGCCCCCGTTCGCATCGAAACAGGAGGAGTAGAGGATCGCATCCTCGGTGCCGAGGAAGCGGCTCAGGCGCTCCTCGAGCTGCTTGTGCACGGTCTGGGTGCCGCAGATGAAGCGCACGGAGGCCATGCCGAAGCCGAAGCGGTCGAGGGCGCGATGCGCGGCCTCGCGCACCGCCGCGTGGTTGGCGAGGCCGAGATAGTTGTTGGCGCAGAGGTTCACGACCTCGCGCTCCCCGGTGCGCACGAGGCCCCCCTGGGGACCCGCGAGCACGCGCTCGCCCTTGTAAAGGCCCTGCTCCCTGAGAGCGGCGAGATCCGAGCGCAGGCGCTCGAGGAAGTCCGGCGTCATGCGGGCGAATTATACCTGAGGAGGATCCGCCCATCCCGCTCCCGGGCCGCATAGGCGCGCAGCGGCTCGTAGGCGGGCGGCGTGAGAGCCTCGCCGGTGCGCAGGCAGAAGCGCGCGCCGTGACGGGGGCAGATGATCTGGCAGGACTCGACTTCGGCGCCCTCGAGCGGCTCGCCGTCGTGGGTGCAGCGATCCTCGACCGCGTACAGCTCGGCGCCGCAGCGCACCACGACCAGCGCGAGACCGTCGACCTCGACGGAGAGGGGCTCATCCGGCTTCAGGTCGGCGGCGGCGCCGACGTCCACCCAGCCCGTCGCGCCTTCAGACACGGCGCCCCGCTCCCGCGCGTCCCCGCGCCCGAGTCACGGTCCGCATTCAGTACATCCCGGTCTGCAGCCGAGCCGCCTCGGACATCATCGACTGATTCCAGGGCGGATCGAACGTGAGCTCCACCCGCGCCTCGCGCACGGTGGGGATGCGCTCGATCTTGTCGCGGACGTCATCCACCAGGATGTCACCCATGCCGCATCCGGGGGCGGTCAGGGTGAGTTTGACCTCGACCGTGCGCGAGCCGTCCTCGTTGGCGCTCACCGAGCAGTCGTAGACCAGCCCGAGATCGACGATGTTGATCGGAATCTCCGGGTCGTAGCAGGTACGCATCTGACTCCAGGCGAGCTCGCGCACGTCGTCCTCGGTCGCGTTCGGCGGCAGCTCCGGGGGGCTCACGGGCTCCTTGCCGATCGCATCGGCGTCCTCTCCCGCGATGCGGAAGAGGTTGCCTTCCATGTAGACCGTGAAGCTTCCGCCGAGGGCCTGGGTGATGTATCCCGCCTGGCCCGGCTTGAGATTGACCTCGACCCCGGCCGGAACGATGACGGCGCGCACCTCGCGACTGACCACGAACGGCTCGTTCTCGCTACGCATGGCTTCGGGCTTACTCCGTCGATACCGTCGCGGCGCCCCGCTCGAGCGCGGCGTTCAGGGTGTGCCAGCACAGGCTCGCGCACTTGACGCGAGCGGGGAATTCCCGCACGCCCGAGAGGGCGGCGAGCTTGCCGAGGGAGGCGTCCGGCGTCGCTTCCTGCTGCGTGAGCAGCGCATGGATCTTGCCGTAGAGCTCGGCCACGGCCGCGCGATCCTTGCCGCGCACCGCCTCGGTCATGAGCGAGGCGGAGGCCGTCGAGATCGCGCAGCCCTTGCCCTCGAAGCGGATGTCCTCGATCCGACCGTCCTTCAGGCGCAGCGACACGGTCAACCGGTCGCCGCACAGCGGGTTGTGCCCCTCGGCCTGCGAGTCGCAGGGCTCGATCCGTCCGAAGTTTCGCGGCCGCCGGTTGTGATCGAGGATGACGTCGCGGTAGAGCTCTTTCAGGTCCATCAGCCGAACACCTCGCGCGCCTTGCCGAGAGCCGCGACCAGCGCCGCGACGTCCGCGCGGGTGTTGTAGCAGCCGAAGGAGGCGCGCGCGGTCGCGGGAATGTTGAAGAAGGACATGACGGGCATGGCGCAATGATGGCCGGTGCGCACCGCGACGCCCTCGGAGTCGAGGATGGTCCCGAGGTCGTGCGGATGCACCCCGGCGAGGGTGAAGGACAGAACCGCCGCCTTGTGCGCCGCGGTGCCGATGATCTCGAGGCCCGGAATGCGCTCGAGCTCCCCGGTTGCGAGCGCGAGCAGCTGCTGCTCGTGAGCGGCGACCGCGGCGAGGCCGAGGCCCTCGAGGTAGTCCATCGCCGCCGCAAGCCCGACGGCGCCCGACATGTTGGGGGTGCCGGCCTCGAACTTCCAGGGCAGCTCGTTGTACGTCGTCTTCTCGAACGACACCGTGAGGATCATGTCGCCGCCCCCCTGCCACGGCGGCATGGCGGTGAGCAGCTCCTCGCGCCCGTAGAGCGCGCCGATGCCGGTTGGCCCGTACAGCTTGTGACCCGAGAAGGCGTAGAAATCGCACCCGAGCGCGCGCACGTCCACCGCGCAGTGCGGGACCGCCTGGGCCCCGTCGACGAGCGTCACGGCTCCGGCGGCGTGCGCGGCGTCCACGATGCGCCTGACCGGCAGCACCGTGCCGAGGGCGTTCGACACGTGCGCGAGCGCGACCAGCCGGGTGCGGGGACCGAGCAGCTCGAGCAGCCGCTCGGGCTCGAGCTCGCCGCGGCGGTTGATCGGGGCGACCTTGAGCGCGCAGCCGGTCTGCTCGCAGACCATCTGCCAGGGGACGATGTTGGCGTGATGCTCGAGCGCGGTGATCAGGATCTCGTCACCCGGGCCGAAGCGCGGACGCGCGTAGGCCTGCGCGACCAGGTTGATGGCTTCGGTGGTGCCGCGCACGAAGATGATCTCCCGGCTCGAGCGCGCATTCACGAACCGGCGCACGCGCTCGCGCGCGCCCTCGTACGCTTCCGTGGCCGCCTGGCTCAGCGCATGCACGCCCCGGTGCACGTTGGCGTGGCATTCGGTCTCGTACCGCTCCACGGCGCGCAGCACGGCCGTCGGGCGCTGCGCGGAGGCCGCGCTGTCGAGATAGACGAGCGGCCGCCCGTTGATGGCGCGCTGGAGAATGGGGAAGTCGCCCCGCACGCGCTCGGCGTCGAAGGCCGGCGCCGCGGATGCGGCACGGGATGCGTTCGCGGCCATCACAGAAGCTCCTCGAGCGAGGCGCCATCGCTCATCTGCCCGGCGAGATCGCGCTCGATCCGGCGCCTGAGCTCCGGCGGGTCGATCTTCGCGACCACATCCTCGAGGAACGCCCACTTGAGCAGCCGCTGCGCGACCTCGGGGGCGAGCCCGCGTGAGAGCAGATAGAAGAGCATGGTCTCATCGAGCTTGCCGGCGGTGGCGCCGTGGCTGCAGCGGACCTCGTCGGTGTAGATCTCGAGCTGCGGGCGCACGTCGATCTCGGCCTCGGGGCCCGCGAGCAGTCCCCGAAGCGACTGGCGTGAGTCGGCCCCGTGCGCGCCCTCGCGCACCGTCACCTTGCCGTTGAAGGCGACGCGGGCGCGCCCGGCGGCGATGCCGCGGAAGGTCTGCTCGGTGCGGGTGCGCGGCGCCAGGTGCTCCGCGAGCGCGAAGGTGTCCTGAACCTGCTGCCGCCCCCCGATCGTGGCGGCCGAGTGCACGAGCTCGGCCGCGGTGCCCGCCAGCCGCGCGTGCACGCTCGACCTCGCCGAGGACGCTCCGGCGCTCACCACCCGCAGCGCGTAGCGCGCCTCCTCGGCGAGCACCGCCGTCAGGGCGTCGAACCAAGCCGCGCGCGCGCCGAGGCGCTGCAGACGAAAGTGCTCGAGCTGCGAGCCGCGAGCGAGCTCCACGCGCACCGAGCTGTTGACGACGCTCGCATCGGCGCCGACGCTCAGGTGCTGCTCGAGGAGCCTCAGGCGGGCGCCGGGCTCGAGGCCGATCTCGATGCGCGGATAGGACGTCCCGGAGCTCGGGTCGGACGCCGCCACGAACAGCAGCTCGATCCCGACCGGCGGGTGGGCGCCGCTGCGCACGTGCACGCAGGCCGCATCGGGGGCGAACGCGTCGTTGATCAGGGCGAGCCGGGCTTCGGGGAGCTCGCCGGCGGCGGTGAGAGCTCGCGGCAGGTGCGCAATGCCGGCCCGGGACCCGACGAGGTTGCGCACCGAGACCTCCGCGTGCTCGGCGGCGGCGGAGAGCTCCGGCACGAAGCGGCCGTCGACGAAGGTGTATCGGGCGAAGCCCTCGGGAGCCGGCGGCAGCGCCATCGGGCCGGGCGCTTCGGACGCGGCGACGGGAGCGAACCGCGCCCGCTCGAGCGGGCGGAGATTCGCATAGCGCCAGTTCTCCTCGCGCGTGCTCGGCAGTCCCCGCGCCGCGAGACTCTCGAGCGCCTCGCGCCGGCGCTCGCGCGACACGACACCCGGGGGCAGGTCGTCGCCGACCGCGCCGAACTCCTCGAGGATCCGCTTGCCGAGGGCCGCGCTCATGCCGCCTCGCCCGTCACCCAGTCGTAGCCGCGGCGCTCGAGCTCCAGGGCGAGCGTGCGGTCACCGCTCACGGCGATCCGTCCGCCGACGAGCACGTGCACGCGGTCGGGCACGATGTAGTCGAGCAGCCGCTGATAGTGCGTCACCAGCACCAGCGAGCGCTCCGGCGAGCGCAGGGTGTTGACGCCGGCGGCGACGATCTTGAGCGCATCGATGTCGAGCCCGGAGTCGGTCTCATCGAGGATCGCGAGCCGCGGCTCGAGCACGAGCATCTGCAGCACCTCGTTGCGCTTCTTCTCCCCGCCCGAGAACCCCTCGTTGACTCCGCGGGAGAGCATGCTCTCGTCCATTCTCATCAGGCGCATCTTCTCGCGCACCAGCGTGAGGAACTCGAAGGCGTCGACTTCCGGCAGTCCCCGGTGCTTGCGGGACGCGTTGACCGCGGCCTTGAGGAGATACACGTTGTTGACGCCGGGAATCTCCACCGGATACTGGAAACCGAGGAACACGCCCTCGCGGGCGCGCTCCTCCGGGGGCAGCGCGAGCAGGTCGCGCCCCTCGAACGTCACGCCGCCGGAGGTCACCTCATAGCCCGGGCGCCCGGCGAGCACGTTGGCGAGGGTGCTCTTGCCGGAGCCGTTCGGGCCCATGACGGCGTGCACTTCCCCGCGGGGCACCTCCAGGGTGAGGCCCCTCAGGATCTCTTTGCCGTCCACCCGGACGTGCAGGTCGTCGATCTTCAGCATTCCACGCATTCCCGATTCAGGCTCGCGATGTCACAGGCTCGCACGGCGCACTCGCTCCGGCGCGCGGGGGCGCTAACCCACCGCGCCCTCGAGGCTCACGGCGAGCAGGTTCTGGGCCTCGACGGCGAACTCCATCGGCAACTCCTTGAACACCGACTTGCAGAAGCCGCTCACGATGAGGTTCACCGCGTCCTCCCCGGAGATGCCGCGCGCGAGGCAGTAGAAGAGCTCGTCCTCGCTGATCTTCGAGGTGCTCGCCTCGTGCTCGACGGTCGCCGAAGGATTCTTCACCTCGATGTAGGGAAAGGTGTGCGCGCCGCACCGGCCGCCCATGAGCAGCGAATCGCACTGGGTGTAGTTGCGCGCGCCGTGCGCGCCCGGCAGGATCTTGACCAGCCCGCGGTAGGTGCTCTGACCGTGCCCGGCGGAG
>JAKAZP010000191.1 GCA_021815905.1 Pseudomonadota bacterium
CAGCGCGCGGCCGGTGCGCATCGCGCTCGCGTCGTACGGTCCGATGAGGAGCTTCTGGTCGGCGGTGCGATCGTAACGGTAGTGCCCGATGAAATAGTGCAGCGCTCCGGCCTCGCCCCGGTCGAAGTAGCCGGTGAGCGAGAGCACCGGGATGTCGATGCGCGCGAACTCGCGCGGCGAGGGGCGCATTCGGCGCCAATACGCGTCATCTCCCGGGTGCTCGAGCCAGCGCCGGAAGATCGAGCTCGGCTTGCCGGCGATGAGCGGCAGGTCCCGATACGGTCTGCCGCTTTCGTACCAGCGCCTGCCGAGGGCGCGGCACGCGGCGGCAGGCAGCGGGGCGTGCTTGGCGCCCTCGGTTCGCAGCGCCTCGACGTTTCGCAGCCAGCAGTAGGCGGACGTGAGCTCGATGTGCCCGTCCATGGGAAAGTCGATTCCGGGCGCCATCGCGTCGACCGTGCCGATGGCCCTGAGCTCGGGCGGCAGGCGCTTGGCCGCCGCCCAGGCGGCGAACCCGCTGTAGCCCTCGCCGTACATGCCCACCTGCCCGTCGCTCCAGGGCTGCTTGGCGATCCAGCGGATCACATCGCGCGCATGGCTGCCCTCGTGCTCGAACGGGATGACCACGAAGCGGTGCCGGGCGAGGGGAATCCGCGGCGTGTAGGCCACCGCGCTCGCAAAGCCATAGGCGGCGGCCTCGATCGCCTCGTTCTCTCCCCCGGGCAGGATCCGGTACTGCAGCAGCGTGGTCTGCAAGGCGCTGCCGCTGCGCGGGCGCACCAGCAGAGCCTTGAGGCGCAATCTGCCACGCACGGGAATCTCGACGTTCTGGATGATGTAGCGGCGATCGTCATCGAGGGAAACGAGACCCGGGGCGAGCGGCGCGAGGCTGCGGTGCGCCTCGAGCGCGACGTACTGCCGGATGAGGGCGAGCGCCTCGCCTTCGCTGATCTCCTCCCGCCCCCGCAGGCGCTGGAAGCTCGCGGCGAGCCGCGCCTCGTACGGCGCGGGCGGCCGCTCGAGCCAGCGCTCGAAGCGATACGCGTCCAGGTTGTCGAAGACGGGAGTGGCTTCCCAGAAGGCGAGGCCGAACGCCCGCTCGAACGGCACCCGGAGCTGCTCCTCGAGCGCCATCGTGTGGGCGAACAGGTCGTACACCAGCGCGGGAGCGAGCGGCGGGAAACGGCGCTTTCCCTGGCGCAGCTGCCTGAGCGCGAGCCGCGCGGAATAGGCGGACTGATACGTGCCCGCGACGAGCTGCAGCGCCGAGAGATTCTCGAGAAAGCGCTCCCGGTCGGCGTCGTGATAGACGGGGATGATGCGCGAGGCGAGATCCTTCATGACCGCGGCGGTCTTCGGATCCGACGGCGAGGCGGGCGCACGGAACGAGAAGTTCTGCGCGGCCGCGAGCCCCGGCAGAAGCACGATCACCGCGGCGATGCACAGTGAGCGTCGCATGTCCCGGCCTGTCAGCCGCGCCCTCCGGCCACCGCGCGCCGCGCCGAGGCGCAGCTGATCAGCGCGGCGTAGCTCCAGGCGAGATGTCTGGCCGAAGTCTGCGCTCCGGTGCGCTGATCGAACTGCTCTGACATGTCACCGCTCGCGGGCGTGAAGGCTCGCACCGTCTCCAGGAACCGGTCGCCGCGGGCGATGAGCTCCGCGGCCGCATCGGCGCAGGATGCCGCGCGATAACAGAGCTCGGCGGCCGCGAGCGTCGAGAAGTAGTAGGCGCCGCCGGAATAATACCGGTCGCCGCGGTAGCGCCCAAGCGCCGGCCCGCGGTCGGGGGGAAGGTCGTGATTGATCGGGTACTCGTGCGAGAACAGCCGCTCGAGCGCGTGCAGCGTCGCGAGCAGGCGGGGATCGCGCACCGAATGCCGCGGCAGATGATCCGCGCATTGCAGCGCCGACAGCACCACGGAGATGTCGAGCTCCTTGCTCGAGCGCTCCCCCGATGCCGGCACCCGCGAGCGATACCACCCCTCCTGCGCCAGCCAGTAGCCGTCGAGCTGCGCCCGCAGCGCCTGCGCCTCCGCGCGGCAGGCGCCCGCTTCGGCCGCCTCGCCGGCCGCCTCGAGCCAGTCGGCGCCATCGAGCAGGGCCTGCGCGCTCACGTTCAGGGTGAAGTAGTGCGCTCCGAGCTCCTCCTCCCAGATGTCGTAGCAGGGCTCGCGGGCATGCCGGCGCGCGTAGCTCAGGTCCGAGCGCAGCAGCTCCGCGCTCGCGGTCCGGATGTCGCCGGGCAAGCGCACATCGCGCAGCCAGCGCATCAGCGTCAGGGCCCGCAGCGGCACGCCGTCGTGCTGCGGTCGCGGCCAGCTCGAGATGTCGATCGAGCCGTCGGCGTTGACCCGCGTCTCGGCGGCGACCGACTCGCCGCGCACGCGCGCGAGCTCCTCGCTCGAGCGCAGGAAGCGCACGAAATCCGGCGCGACCCGCATCCGCCACTGCCCGGAGGCGGCGAGTTCCCGGCCATCGAGCCGGCCGAGCGCGAGACTGAAGGTCACGAAATCGCCAAACAGCGCGGTGCCTTCCTCGCCGACCGTGCCGTCGGTCCGCAGCAGCCGCAGCGCATCGATCACCAGCGCCGAATCCCGATACCAGTGAAAGAAATAATCCGGATCCGGGTCGTAGGCGGCCGGCACGGGCGAGGCCACCACCGCTCCGGGCGCCGGCCGGATCGTCTGTCCGAAACCCGGGCGTTGCATCACGATGCCGACCGGCGAGATGCTGCGCAGCATCTGCGTGGCGCCGTGGCAGTACTGCCGCTCGATCCAGCCCTCGAAGTCCTTCGCCGCCATGTCTCTCAGCTTCCGAGGCGCGGGCTTTCGAACCCGAGTCGCACGAGCCCCGCGCGCACCTCGGGAACGCTCATGAACAGCCGCCAGAGAAGACCCGTGCGGAAGTTCTCGATCATGAGAATGATCGGGCCCTGGTCGATCGCCAGGCGGCTCTCGGCGAACCAGTCGCGGCGCGGACAGAACGCATCGACGAAGCCGTGTGCTCCCCAGACCCGCTCACCGTAGTGGCCGAGGAAATGTCGCAGCGCCTTCATCGCCTCCGCGGGCGCGTAGGGGAAGCTCGAGAGCGCGGCGGTCGGCGCGATGGTGCCGGTGTCGTCGTGGCCGGGCGAATGGGCGGCGTAGCCGTCCGGATCGTCGCTCGCGGTAAGGCCCCAGCAGTGCTCGCCGTAGCCCGCGTGCCGGTGTGGATTGGCGAGGCAGTGCGCGTGGTTGATCCGCACGTGGCGAATGTTCTGCTGCCAGTAATCGGCGTATCGGTCGCTGAGGCCGCGCGGGTCGAGGCCGCAGAAGGAATAATGCGCGAAGAACAGCGGACCGCCGAAGTCCGGCCCGAGCGGCAGCTCGATGCCGTACCAGCTCCTGCCGTTGCGGAATTCCCGCCCCGAGGCGAAGCCGCGGTGGTACACGAGCGGGTCGATCGGATGGCGGGGCGCGCCGGCCGCGAGCACGTAGGCGATGAGGCACTCGTTCCAGCCGCGGATCTCGTGCTCGAGCGCCCAGCCGTTGTTCGGGCTCCAGTGCCAGTAGAGCGCCCCGCGCGCCCCGCGCGTGTACCAGTCCCACTCCACCTCTTCCCAGATGAGGCTCATGCGATGTCGGAGCGCCCTCTCCTCGGGGCTGTCCCGATCGAAGTAGCGGCGGGCGGTGAGCAGCCCCATGCACAGGAGCGCGGTCTCGACCACATCGCCGCCGTCGTCCTTGCGGCTGAAGGGTATGGTGGCGCCGGTGCGCGCGTCGAGAAAGTGCGGCAGGGCCCCGTGATAGCAGGTCGCGCGCGCGAGCACATCGAGCATGCGCGCGAGTCGCTCGATCGCCGCCGCGCGGGCGATCCAGCCGCGCTCGACCGCGACCACCACCGCCATGATCGCAAAGCCCGAGCCGCCCGTGGCGGCGAGGTGCTCGCGCTCCGCGCTCCTCTCGGGCCGGCGGTCGGGTGCCAGGCCGCTCACCGGGTGTCCCCCCTCCCAAAAGTACCGGAAGGTCTGACGCTGCACGCGCTCGAGCAACTCGTCGTCGGCGAGCGTCGCGAGCCGCGCCGGACTCATCTCATCGAATCGATCGCCTTCTGACACGGCGCTCAGCTCCTTCGCTCCCCTACCGCGGATGCCTTGTCGGGTGACGGAGCCCGCCCGCCCGCCGAGCCGCCCTGCGCCGGGCAGCGCACCAGGTGCACCACGCGGGCGAAGAGCGGATCGCGCGCCTGCGCCCCGCCGATGTGAATGATTCCGGTGCGCGCAAGCTCGTGCTCGAACACATCGATGACGCGCTCGAGGGCGTCATCGTCGAGCGTTCCGAACACGTCATCGATCAGGAGCCACGCCGGTTGCTGCAGCAGCACGCGCGCGAAGGCGAGGCCCAGCTGCTCGTCCGAGCTCAGCTCCCGGTCCCAGCGCCGGGTGGCATCGAGCAGCGCCACCAGGCGCTCGAGACCGAGGCGGCGCAGCGCCTGAGCGCAGGCCTCGGCCGTGACCCCTTCCATCTTCATCGGGTACGCGAGGACCTCGCGCAGCGTGCCCTGGGGCAGATACGGCGTGCCGCGCGGGAAGTAGAGGATCGGTTCGCCGCTCGGCAGCACGACGCGGCCGCTGCCGAGATGCCACAGCCCCGCGAGCGCCCGAAAGAGCAGCGTGCGATTGGTCCCGGGCTCCCCGACGATCAGCACGCGCTCGCCGGAGCGGATCTCGACCTGGCGCTCGCGCAGCATGTCGTGGCCGGAGGCCGAGGCGACCTCCAGGCCCTCGAGGACGATCCGTCCGCTGATGCCCTCGGCATACGTGATCTGGGTGCCGAAGCGCTCGCCCATCTCGGTGCTGATCACGGCACGACGGAAATTGGCGACCCGCAGCAGCGTCGCGCGCCAGTCGGCGATCTGGCTGAAGTTGTCGACGAACCAGCGCAGCGACGATTGCGCCTGCGTGAAAGCCGCCGCCGCCATCATCATGCCGCCGAAGGAGAGCCGGCCGTCGAAGTAAAGCGGAGCGGCGACCAGGATGGGTGTGACCAGCAGCACCCACCCGAAGCCGGCCGTGATCCAGGTGAGGTTGGTGAGGCCGGTGACGATCTGGCGCATCGCGAGCAGCACCGCGCCGAGGCTCGACTCCAGGCGCCGGCGCTCGCCTTCCTCTCCGGCGGCGAGCGAGATGCCGTCGAGGTGCTCGTTCACCCGGATGAGCGAGAAGCGCAGATCCGCCTCGCGCGCGTAGCGCTCGGCGTTGCGCCCGATGAGACTGCCGCCCACCCAGTACGACAGCATCGACCCGAGTCCGGCGTAGAGGAATGCGGCCCACACCATGTAGCCGGGGATCGGGACCTGGTGCCGTCCGATCGTGACCGAGAAGCCCCGCGAGAGCACCCAGAGCACGCCGACGAAGGTGACGAGCAGCACCGAAGCCTGCAGGAGCTCGGTGCCGAGGTCCGCCGACAGACGGCAGAACTTGAGCGCATCGTCGTGGATGCGCTGGTCGGGGTTGACCCCCATGGGA
>JAKAZP010000192.1 GCA_021815905.1 Pseudomonadota bacterium
GGGTATCTATCAGGCCGAGCTCGGCGAGCTCGACCACGTCCTCGAGCTCGAGCCGGCACGCGCGGCAGATCTCCACCGCGCCGATCCAGTCGGCCTCCCCGAGCAAGTGCGCCTGCAGCGCATCCTTCGCGTCGCTCATGGGGCTCACCTCCCGAGCTCGGCGCGTGGCTCGAATCCGGCGAACTGCGCACGCATCTGCTCGTACGACGCCCGCGCCTCGGGTGAATGGGCCGGCGGCAGGACGATTCTGAGCTGCACGTACTCGTCCCCGGCGGGCTGGCCGGGCAAACCCCGGCCCCGCAGTCTCAGCTTCTGGCCCGATTGAGCGCCCGCGGGCACCTGCATGTCCACCGCACCCCCCGGAGTCGGCACGGTGACGCTGGCGCCGAGCGCGGCCTCCCACGGCGCGAGCGGCAAGGTGAGGGTCAGGTCGCGCCCCTCCACCTGATAGAGCCGATGCGGACGGATGTGCACCTCGAGGTACAGATCCCCCGCGCGGCCGCCCCCATGCGCCGACTCACCCTGCCCGGCGAGGCGGATGAGCTGCCCGTCGGTGACCCCCGCGGGGATGGCGACCCGCACGGTGTGCGTGCGCAGCTCGAGCGTTCCATCGGGCTTGAGCTCCGGGCGCTTGAGCTCGAGCGTGCGCGTCGTGCCGGCGAAGGCTTCCTCGAGCTCGACCTCCATGCGAGCGTGGTGGTCGCGCCCGGCCACCGCCTGGGCCCGGCCGGCGCCGCCGAACGGGCCCGCACCCCCGAACAGCGAGGAGAAGAAATCACTGAAGCCCTCCTCCTCGAACACGTGCGCGCCCGCGCCGCGCCTTCCGCGCGCGCCGCCGCGAAACTCGAACCCGCTGGCCCAGTCCGGCGGGGGCCGGAACTGCTGGCCGGATTTCCAGTCGCTCCCGAGCTGGTCGTACGCGGCGCGCTTCTCCGGGTCCTTGAGCACCTCGTAGGCCTCCTGCACCTCCTTGAACTTCTGCTCGGCGTCCTTCTCCTTGCTGACGTCCGGATGGTATTTGCGCGCGAGCCGGCGATAGGACTTCTTGATGTCCTCCGCGGTGGCCCCTCGGGCCACGCCCAGAATCTTGTAGTAGTCCCGGTATTCCATGCGCCAGCAAGCCTTCGAGGGGGTGTTCGCCCGGGAGATGGGGACGGAGACGCCCGTCGCCAAGGGGTCCCCGCGTGATCGGCTTGAAAGCCCGGAGAGCCGCCCCCACCGCGAGGGGCGAGGAGTCGTCAACCGGGGAATCGAATGAGCACCCAGACCGCCGCCGATGCGCTGCTTGCCGCCTGCCCGCGCTGCCACTCGATCGTCCGAGTGCCGCCGGAACGCGCCGACGAGCATCCGAAGTGTCCGCGCTGCAAGTCGGAGCTGTTCACCGGCGAGCCGCTCGCGCTCGATGGCCCGGCCTTCGCCGCGCACGTCGAGCGGGCGACGCTGCCGGTGCTGGTCGATTTCTGGGCGCCCTGGTGCGGACCCTGCCGCATGATGGCGCCGGTCATCGACCGCATCGCGGCGCAGCGCGCCCCGAGGCTGCGGGTCGCCAAGGTCAACACCGACGAGCAGGGGCAGCTCGCCGGCCGCTTCGGCATCCGCAGCATCCCGACGCTGATCGTGTTTCGCGAAGGCCGGGAGCTCGCGCGTCAGGCGGGAGCGGCGGACGCGGCGACGCTCGGCCGCTGGCTCGATTCGGTGTTGGCTTGAGCGATCCGGCCGCGGCTCACACCGCGGACCGGCGCCGCGCGTAGTAGTCGGGATAGTCGCCGGAGAGTCCCTTGAAGCGGCGGTGGATCCAGAGGTACTGCTCCGGCACGGCGCGCACGTGCGCCTCGATCAGATGGTGGAACCGCTCCGCATCCTCGCGCGGCGACTCGCCGGGGAATCCCTCGAGCGGGGGGTGGACGACCGCGCGATAGCCGGCGCCGCCGGGCAACCGCTCGACGAAGTAAGGCAGCACGGCGGCACCGGTCATGCGCGCGATCCGCGAGGTGGCGGTGTTGGTTGCCGCGGGAATGCCGAACATCGGCACCATCTCCGCCCCCTTGTTGCGATAGCTCTGATCGGGCGCGTACCACACGCACTCGTTGCTCTTCAGCGCCCCGACCACCGAGCGGATGTCGTCGCGGCGAATGGCGTGGCCGCCGTGCCGGCAGCGGATGCGGCTCATCATGAAGGCGAGCGCCTCGTTCTTCGTCGGGCGGTAGACGACGTTGATCGGAACCTTCGCGGCGAGGATTCGCGCCCCGATCTCCAGATGCGTGAAATGCGCGGCCAGCAGGATCGCCCCCCGCCCGCGCGCGAGCGCCGCCCGCACGTTCTCCATGCCCTCCACGCGGCTCATGGCCTCGAGACGCGCCGCCGGTTCCCACCAGGCGAGCGCGATCTCGAACAGGGCGATGCCGAGGCTCGCGAAGTGCTTGCGCAGCAGCCGCTCGCGCGTCTGCAAAGGAACATCCGGCAGGCACAGCTCCATGTTGCGCCGAGCGGTGCGCACGAAGCGCGGGAGCACCCGCCGCAGCAGCGCTCCGAGGAGCGCGCCGAGCCGCAGCAGCGCCGGGTAGGGCAGCAGGGCGAGCAGGCGCAACGCGCCGAGCCCGAGCCAGGTGGGCCAGTACCGCGGCGCGAGCAGCCGCCGCCAGGACGGCGGTTGTTCGGCGGCCTGCGCGGGCCGCTTGCCATTCATCAGAGTAGAACCCTCCGCCCCGTGAGCGGGGCGGCCGCGAGGATACCTCACTCGAGCGCCGCCGCGTCCGACCCGCCCGGGAATTCCCGATGCGCACGCCCCGAGCGCGGAGCCCGTGCCCCGTGCGGGAGCGGAGACGCCGCCGTCAGGCGCCCTCGGTGGGGACGAAATCCGGATCGGTGAGCGACATCCGCGCCACGGGGCCGTAGCGGCGCATCTGCTCGCCGATTCGCGCGGCATCGCCGATCACCACGATGGCGACCGAGTCAGGTGCCGGGAACACCTCCGCGATCACCTCGCGCGCATCGCGCAGCGTCACCTCGGCGATTTCCTCGGGGTAACGGTCGATATAGTCGTTCCCGAGCCCGTAAAGCTCGAGCTCGGCGACCGCCGCGGCCCAGTCGGCCGCGGTCTCGAGCCCGAGCGGATACTGTCCGAGAATGTAGGCGCGCGCCGAGTCGAGCGCCTCCTGCGTCACCGCCTCGGCGTGGAAGCGCGCCAGCGTCTGCAGAGTCAGATCGAGCGCCTGATCGGTGTTCGCGGTCTGCGCGAAGGAGCGGATCGAGAATTCCCCGGGAACGCTGCCGCGCAGGAATCCCGAGCGCGCGCCGTACGAGAGTCCCGACTTGACGCGCAGCTCCGTATTCAGAAGCGAGGTGAACCGCCCGCCGAACAGCGTGTTGGCGAGATCGAGGGCGGCGCGGCGCGGGTAGCGCATCTCGACGCCGACGCTGCCGATCCAGAAATAACTCTGCGCCGAGCCGGGAAAATCGATGAGCAGAACCCGCCGTCCCGCGGGATGCCGCGGGCGCGGCGGCGGCGCGGCCGGCTCGGGTGCGCGCGGCCATTCGGCGAGCCGCCGCGCGGCGGCGTCCGCCAGCGCGTCGGCCTCGAAGTCCCCGGCGAGCACCAGGATGAGCCGCTCGGCGCCAAAGTGCCGGCGCCGGTAGGCAAGCACATCGTCGTGGCCGATGGCCGCGAGCGATGCCTCGCTGCCGAACACGGGGCGGCCGTACGGGTGAGCGCCGAAGAGAAACGCGCGACCGTAGCTGCCGATGAGCTCCGAGGGGTCGGAATCCTTCGCGGCCTTGATCAGCTCGATCTGCCGCGCGAGCAGATTCTCGAGCTCTGCGAGCTCGAGGCGCGGCCGCAGCAACGCATCCGTGAGCAGCTCGAGCATCAGTTGCCGGTCGCGTGCGAGGAACTGCCCGCGCGCGCTGATCGCCTCGTAAGCCGCTCCCGCGCCGAAGCTGCCGCCGACGCCCTCCACCGCGTCCGCAAACACGTGCGAGTCGCGCGGGCCCGCGCCCTTCTCGAGCAGTCCCCCCACGAGCGACGCGACGCCCGGCCGCCCCGCCGGATCCGCCAGCGCGCCCCCGCGCATCAGCGCGTTGAAGGCGACGAGCGGCACGTCGTGCTGCGGGATCAGGACGAGGGTGGCGCCTTCGCCCACGACGAGGCGCGCGTATTGCGGGACGCGCACGCTCACTCGCCCGGCGCCGGAATCAACACGCCGAGAGTGCGACGGCTCGCATCGAGGAGCTCACGCGCCACGTCCCGCACCTGCTCGCGGCCGACCTCGGCGAGTCGCGCGGGAACCTCGAACAGCCGCTCCCAGCCGCCGTGGAACACCTCGTACTCCCCGAGCAGCTGGGCCTTGCCGTCGATGGTCGCGAGCTTTCTCCAGAAGGCGACTCCGGCGAGGTTGCGGGCGCGCTCGAGCTCCTCCTCCGTCAGGCCCTCGGCGCATACCGCGGCGAGCTCCCGATCGAGACTTCGGCGAGCCTCCTGCGGGTCGGTGCCTTCCGGCAGCGCCAGCGACAGCCAGAGCAATCCCGGATCGAAGCCTTCCTGCCAGTGACCGCTCACCTCGATGGCCACCCTGCGGTCCTCGACCAGCGCGCGGTGCAGCCGGGAGGCATCGCCCTCGACCAGGGCCGTGAGCAACAGGCTCACGGCAGGCGCGCGCGGATCGGCCGCGCGCGGCGCCTTGTAGGCGCACTGGATGAGCGGCGTCTGCGCCTTGCGCCGGATGAGTACGCGACGCTCGCAGAGCTGCTCCGGCTCGACCGTGCGGATCGGGGCGGGGGGCGGCTGCGGCGCGATCGGCTCGAAGAAGCGCCGGGCGAGGGCGAGCGCATGCTCGGGCTCGACGTCCCCGGCAAGCGCCAGTGTCAGGTTGTTGGGCGCGTAGTAGGTCCGGTAGAAGGTCTCGAGATCCCGCATGCGCCAGGACTGGATGTCCGCCGGCCAGCCGATGGTCGGAAAGCGGTACGGGTGCGCGACGAACGCGCTCGCCTGGACCTGCTCGGCGAGCAGGCCGTGATTGTTGTCCTCGACGCGCAGGCGGCGCTCGGAGGCGACGACACCGCGCTCGCTCTCGATCACCTGCGGCAGGAACGCGAGGTTGGCGACGCGATCGGACTCGAGGTCGAACACCAGCTCGAGCGCGCTCGAGGGAAACCAGTCCTGGTACACCGTGACGTCATCGCTGGTGAACGCGTTGTTGGCGCCCCCCTCGCTCTCCATCAGCCGGTCGAACTCCCCGGGGCGCCGGCGGCTGGTGCCGTTGAACATCATGTGCTCGAAGAAATGCGCGAGCCCGGTGAGCCCCGGCGTCTCGTTGCGGCTGCCGGCCTTGACCCAGTTGTAGAGCGCGACGCTCGGAATCCTGTGCACGGGCCAGACGATGACCCGCATGCCGTTGGCGAGCGTCGCGGCGCGAACCGACTCTCGTCCCGCCATCGCCGGGAGAGCCTGCCCGCGGGCGGCGGGCCCGGGCGCCGGCGGCT
>JAKAZP010000193.1 GCA_021815905.1 Pseudomonadota bacterium
ACGCGCCCGATCTGAGCCAGCACGCGGCGTGCGAACTCGTGATGCCCCTCGGCCTCGATGGCGAGCACGACGGGTCGAATGTCCGCCGGGGCTAGTGCGCGGGCCGGAATATCCCCCAGCTTCGGGGTCCACAGCGCCATTAGATGCCGCTCGCGCTTCTCGGTCCCCGGTGCCCAGACTTGCTTGGTCGCCCAACCGGCGGCCAATGCCCCCATCTGGCACGCTCTCGCAAGGTCTAACAGGGTCCGGTTTTCTTCACGTCAGCTTTAAGTGCTTGATTATTGTATATCTCTGCACAGAGCGGGAGCGCGTGAGACGGTGGATTGGTGCCGGGAATAGGATTCGAACCTACGACCCGCGCATTACGAATGCGCTGCTCTACCAGCTGAGCTATCCCGGCGCCGGGGGCGGCGAATTCTAGCGGCTGGGGGCCGTCACGTCATCCCGGGGCGCCCGGTCCCGGGCCAAAGCCCGTGCCGGCACCCGGGCCGCCCGTCCCGGCGCTGCCCCGCTGCGACGGCCATTCCGAGAAGGCGATGAAATAGATGAAGATCAGGTTCACGAGCGGGATGAGCAGCAGCAGGCTGAGCCAGGGCGAGTGCCCGATGCGCACGCACAGCCGCCAGAAGGGGATGATGAGCAGGATGGCCGCGGCGGGCCACCAGAAGCCGAAGAAGCCGCCCATGCCGTAGAAGCCGTGGTACATGTACACGAGGGTCTCCCCGCCCCGGCGTCGAGTCCTCGCCGAGGCTCGTTACGAGATCTTCCTGCGCAGACGGATCACAAGGTCGATGCCTTCCACCTCCGTGCCGGGCGGAGCCGCCGGCAGGCGGCTGAACTCGACCTCGGGCACCGGGACGTCGATGAGCGCGCCGCTCGTCAGGTCGTGGAAGTGATAGTGGGCGTCGACGTTCGAGTCGAACCAGGCGCGCGAGCCGTCCACCGAAAGCTGGCGGATGAGCCCGTGGGCGGCGAAGAGGTTCAGCGTGTTGTACACCGTCGCCTTGGACACCCGCTCGCCGCTCGAGCGCAGGCTATCGAGGATCTGCTCCGCGGACAGATGCTGCGGGGCCGAAAGCAGCAGCGTCGCGATGCGCATGCGCTGGGAGGTCGGACGGATCCCGCAGTCGGCGAGGCGCCGCTCGCAGCGCTCTGCACCGGGGGCAAGGGACGAGGCTCCGTTCGAGTGCATGGCCGGCATTATAGCGACAGGTGAGCCCCGATCGCCCGTCTCCGGGCTCCGGGTCCCCGGGCCGCCCCTCAGGCGACCGCGGCCTTGAGCACCCGCTGGGGCTGGGCGACGCCGTAGCCCTGGGCGTAGTCGACGCCGAGGCTGGTCAGCATCTGGATGATCTCGGCGTTCTCGGCGAACTCGGCGATCGTCTGCTTGCCCGTCAGGTGCCCGATCTCGTTGATGGAGCGGACCATCTCCCGGTCGATGGGATCGCGCAGGATCTCGCGCACGAAGCTGCCGTCGATCTTCAGGAAGTCGACCGGGAAGTGCTTGAGGTAGCCGAACGAGGAGAGTCCCGTGCCGAAGTCGTCCAGCGCGAACTTGCAGCCGAGCTCCTTCAGCGACTGGATGAAGCGGTTCGCCTGCGAGAAGCTCGCGACCGCCGCGGTTTCCGTGATCTCGAAGCAGATCTTCGAGCCGTCGAGCCCGCTCTTGTGGAACTGATCGATGACGAACGGCAGGAACTTGTCATCGCCGAGGCTCTGCCCGGAGAGATTGATGGAGCAGAGCATGAGCTTCTCGCGCTCATCGGCCTCCGAGACCAGCCAGCGGAAGGCGTTCTCGATCACCCAGCGGTCGATGGCGGGGGTGATGCCGTAGCGCTCGGCCGCCGCGATGAAGTCATTCGGCGCGACGATCCGGCCGCTCTCGTCCTTCAGCCGCAGCAGCAGCTCGTAGTGCGCGCCGGGATCGATGCGCTGCAGCGGCTGGATGGCCATGCGATGCAGCTCGAACCGGCCCTCCTCGAGCGCGGCGTTGATGCGCGCGGCCCACTGCATCTCGCGCCGCCGGCGCATGAGCTCCATGTCGTTCTCGGCGAAGCTGTGCACCCGGTTGCGTCCGCCTTCCTTCGCGGCCGCGCAGGCGCTGTCGGCGGCGGAGAGAATGGAGGCGACGTCCTCGTTGTCGGCGGTGATCGGCACGACGCCGACGCTCGCCCCGAGGCGAAACACCCGATCCTCCCAGGTGAAGCGGAAGTTGCGCACGGCCTCGCGCAGGATCTCGGCGGTGCGCATGGCCTCATCGAGCGAGCAGCTCTCGAGGAGGATTCCGAATTCGTCCCCGCCGAGCCGCGAGAGCGTGTCGCGCCAGCGGACCTTCGACTTCAGGAGCGCGCCGACCTGCCCGAGGAGCGCGTCTCCGGCGCTGTGGCCGCAGGTGTCGTTCACGATCTTGAACTGGTCGATGTCGAGGTAGCAGAGCGCGTAGGACGCCTCGCGCGCCTTGGCGCTCTTCAGCGCCCGCTCGAGGCGGCTCTCGAACTCGCGGCGGTTCACGAGTCCGGTGAGCAGGTCGTGGCTCGCGTGATAGGAGAGCCGGCGATTGAGCTCGCGCGCCTCGGTGACGTCGTGGAACACGAGCACGCCGCCCGCGACGCGGCCGGAGCCGTCGCGGATGGGAGCGGCCGTGCTCTCGACGTAGAGCTCGTTGCCGTCGCGGCGGATGAGCAGCATCGGGCGCACCGATTTGATCGGGCGTACGCGCCGGATGGAGACGGTGAGGGGATTCTCGAGCGGCTCGCAGGTCTCCTCGTGGAAGGCGCGGAAGATCTCCTCCACCGGGCGCCCCATGGCGTCCTCGAGCCGCCAGCCGGTCAGCGCCTCGGCAACGGGGTTGATGTAGTCGATCACGGAGTGGGCATCGGTCGTGACCACGCCATCGCCGATCGACTGCAGGGTGATCTGCGCGCTTTCCTTCTCGCGGAACAGCGCCTCCTCGTAGAGCTTGCGCTCGGTGATGTCGAGCTCGACGCCGACCAGGCGCAGCAGCCGGCCGTGCTTGTCGACGCGCGCCGTGGCCCGGCTGATCACCCAGCGCCACTCGCCGCTGCGATGGCGCATGCGATGGGTGCTCTCGAAGATGGGGGTCTTGCCGTCCACGTGATCGCGAATCGCGCTCTGCACCCGCGCGAGGTCATCGGGATGCACGAGGCTGCTCCAGTCCGGCGAGCCCCGCATGTCCTCATCGCCGTAGCCGAGCATCGCCTTCCAGCGCGGGGAGAAATAGACCTCGTTGTTCTCGACGTCGAAATCCCACAGGCCGTCATTCGCCGCCGCCTGCGCGAGAGTGGCGCGCTCCTCGACCTTCGCGAGGCGCGCCATGATGCGGATGCGCTCGAGACCGGTCGCGAGACTCGTGCCGACGAGCTTCAACAGCAGCTGCAGATTCACATCCCAGGGGCCGCGCGGCAGGGCGTGGGCGAGACCGAGGAAACCGGCCGGTTTGCCCTGCACCCGCAGGGCGATGAGGAGCGCCGAGCCGAGGTGCAGCTCCGAGAAGCGCTCGGCTTCGGCGGCTTGCTCGCGCCGCGCCGCGGCGCTGTCGCGCAGCTCCGTGAGCTTCAGGTGCTCCATGCGCCCCATGAGCCAGGGGAAGGACTCGAGACTCGAGTCCTTGAGGCCCTCGGGGCGGCACTGCGCGAAGGCGCCGCGCGCGAGCTGCACGTCCTCGATGATCCACTCGTCGGGACGGAGCACCAGGAGGAAGGCGCAATCGGCGGCAGTCGTCTCGCGCAGCAGCTCGAGATTGCGCCGCAGGCACTCGGGGAGCTGCTCCTTGCGCATGTTCTGGAAGTCGACGGCGATCTTGGTGCACGCCACGTCGACACCGATCGCGGGTTTCGTGGCCTTGCCGGACCAGGCGTCTGCCGAAAGGATATCGGAGGCGGTGAAATCCGCGGGCTTGTCCGGCGGCAGACTCGACATGGAACCGGTGACCTCTCCCCGATCGTTAGTCGCAGCCTATCCGAGCATTTCGCTGCGCGGGTCGCGCGCCTGCGCTCTTGGGGAGCGCTACCGGCCGCGATCTTCTAACGAGTTATGCACGATTCTCGCACACCCGCTGAGGAACACAAGCTAACGTGCTGTTCATGAATGGGTTAGCGACTTGACAGAATGCGACGCCGGAGTCCGAGGATGTGACGCAGTCGACAAAACCCGGTCAACCGAGCGCCTCCCGCGCGCGCAGGTACAGCCGCCGCAGCTCGCCCTCCATCTCCGCCTGAAGCCGCTCGAGGGTGGGGGCATCGACCGTCCGTGGCACGTAACGCGGAGGTCCGATGGCGATCACGATGCGCGCGAAGGGCATCGGGATGACGAAACGGTCCCATTTCACGAGCCAGGCCCGCGAGGCGGCGTAGGCCATCGGCAGCATCGGCCGTCCCGAGATCTGGGCGAGCAGGATCGCGCCGGGCTTGAACTTGAAGCGCGGGCCGCGCGGGCCGTCGGGGGTGACGACCGGGGAGACCTGGTCCTTGACGAGCGCGTGGTAGTAATCGCGCAGCGCGCGGGCGCCGGTGTGGGTGGATGAGCCGCGAATCACGTGGCCGCCGGCCCGCAGGGCGAGCATGGCGCCGATCTCCCCGTCCACGGACGGGCTGATCAGCCATCCGACCTTCAGGCCGCGCGCGCGCTGCTCGAGCAGATACTTCGCGCAGAAGAGCTGGTGCTGGTGCCAGTAGCAGGGCACGAGGGAGGGTGCCGTCGCGAGCGCCTCATCGAGGTTCCGGGCGCCCTCCACGCGCACGACCCGGCACATCCGCCAGAAGAGGTGAATGATGCCGAGAGCGAGCGGCACGGCGAGCCGATAGAGGCGCCGCCGCGCCGGGGTCATGCTGCGGCCCGAGCGGGTGACCTTGCGGTAGAAGGTGTTTCGCAGCCCGCCCCCGGGCTCGGATGTCACGCTTGCGGAGCTCCGATGTGCAACCACTCAATTTACTATAATCCGGGGCCCTCATGAGCAGACCCGCAATGACGCAGGCCCAGCCCCCCGAGGCGGAGCTTCAGTTCGACATCGGCTCCACCGACGACTCGCTGGAGCGCATGGTCGAGCTGTTCGCCCGCCACGGAGACCTCTATCGGGTCTACGTGCCGGCGCGAGCATCCCATACGTACGTCATCCATCATCCGGATGACGTCAAGCGCGTGCTCGTCTCGAACCATCGCAACTACACCAAGGGTCTCGGACTCGATCGGGTGCGCATCCTGCTCGGCAAGGGAATCATGACGAGCGAGGGGGAGCTCTGGACCCGCCAGCGCTACATGATGCAGCCGCTGTTTCACCGCCGGGTGATCACCGAGTTCGCGCACATGATCGCCGGGGCGAACGCGCGCCTGCTCACGCGCTGGGACGAGCTCGCCCGGCGCGGCGAGCCGGTCGATGTGACCGAAGAGATGAGCGGGCTCACCCTCGAGATCGTGCTGCGCTCGGTCTTCGGCCGCGATCTCG
>JAKAZP010000194.1 GCA_021815905.1 Pseudomonadota bacterium
GCGCCGCTGACTCCCGGCGCGCAGCGTCCAGATGGGCGGGGCGCCGGCCAGTCCGGCCGATCGGCTACCGAATGGGTGCTCCTCACCTCCGGAACCACCGGTGTCCCGAAGCTCGTCGCGCACACTCTGGCGAGTCTGACGAGCGCGTTCGCTCCCCTCAGCGAATCCGAAGGCACCCCGGTGGGGGCTGACAGGGAGGTGGCAGGCGCCCCTCAGGTCTGGAGCACCTTCTACGACATCCGCCGGTATGGGGGCCTGCAGATCTATCTGCGCGCGCTCTACAGCGGCTCGCTCGTGCTCGCGAGCGCGGGTGAGTCGGTCGATGATTATCTGGCGCGCGTGGTGGCCGCCGGTGTCACGCACATCTCGGGTACGCCTTCCCACTGGCGCAAGGCGCTCATGAGCGGGATGCTCGCGCGCTTCTCCCCCGCCTACGTGCGGCTCTCCGGCGAGATCGCCGATCAAGGCATCCTCGATGCGCTGCGGGCGGCGTTTCCGCGGGCTGTGGTGGCGCACGCGTTCGCCTCGACAGAGGCTGGCGTCGCCTTCGAAGTGCGCGATGGCTGCGCAGGCTTTCCTGAAGCTCTGGTGGGCCAGTCCGGGCAGGGCGTCGAGCTCGACGTCAGCCGCGGCACGCTGCGGATCAAATCGCCGGGAAACGCTTTGGCGTACCTCGGTGCGGATGCGCCTGCTCTCAAGGATCCCGAAGGCTTCGTCGATCTCGGCGACCGGGTGGAGCTGCGCGATGGGCGCTATTACTTCGTTGGACGCAGCGGTGGGATCATCAATGTCGGCGGGCTCAAGGTCCACCCGGAGGAGGTCGAGGCCGTGATCAATTCCCATCCGCGCGTGCGGATGTCGCTCGTCAGACCCCGCCGCAATCCCATCACCGGCGCGCTCGTCACCGCGGATGTGGTGCTCGCCGATCGAACGGGAGTCGAGGAGCGAGTCCGTCAGGAAATCCTCGATGCCTGCCGCGCGGCCCTTGCGGCGCACAAGGTGCCCGCGCTCATCCGCTTCGTGCCCTCGCTCGAGATGTCGGCTTCCGGAAAGCTGGTGCGCCCTCATGCGTAATGTGCTCGTCACCGGCGGCAGCAGGGGGCTCGGACTTGCGATCGCCTCGCGCCTGGCCGCGTGCGGATATCGCGTCATCGCGCTCGCGCGCAGTGAGAGTCAGGAGCTGCGCGCCGCAATCGAGCGCCTCGCGACTCGCGCAGGGCAGCGTGCGGGCGCAAGCGGTGCCGGGAAGGGGGAGCTGCGCTTCCGCGCCTTCGACCTCGCCGACCTCGATGCGATCGGAAAAATGGTGAGCGAGCTGCGCCGCGAGGCGGGACCCCTCTACGGCCTCGTCAACAACGCCGGCCTCGGCACCGGGGGGCTCCTCTCCATGATGCGCGATCCGG
Organism: Pseudomonadota bacterium; assembly: GCA_021815905.1. The sequence continues at coordinate 1,404 of JAKAZP010000194.1, forward strand.
ACATCGAGGCGCTGGTGCGCCTGAACACCCTCTCGCCGCTCCTCCTCACGAAATACGTCGTGCGCACCATGATGGCCGAGCGTGAGGGCCGCATCGTCACTATCTCGAGCATCGTCGCCTCGAACGGCTACAAGGGGCTCTCCGCCTATTCCGCGACCAAGGCCTCGCTCGAGGGCTTCACCCGCTCACTCGCGCGCGAGGTCGGCCCGCTCGGCATCACGGTCAACGCCGTCGCTCCGGGGTTCGTGGACACGGCCTTGACGCAGGCGCTCTCCGATAAAGCGCGAGAGCAGATCACGCGCCGCAGCGCCCTTCGGCGTATGGTGGAGCCGGACGATGTGGCCGGTGCCGTCGAGTACCTTCTGGGCGAGAAGGCACGCAACGTCACCGGCACCGTTCTGACCGTGGACGCCGGCAACACGGCTTGAGCGACTGACCGGCATGTCGGACTGCGTGCTCATCTTTGCACAGGCGGCCAACGTCGCGCCTGTGGCCGCCGGCAACGAAGGCACTGTCCGCAAAACGGCCGCAGGCCGGTTTTGCCAATCGACTCAAGGCATCTCATGCGACCCGAGACCATAGCCCTGCACGGCGGCTTCGACTGCGATCCGACCACGAAGTCGGTGGCGGTGCCGATCTATCAGACCGTCGCGTACTCCTTCGACAGCGCCGAGCATGGCGCCGCGCTCTTCAATCTGGAAGTGGACGGCTACCGCTATTCGCGCATCGCCAACCCGACCGTCGATGTGCTCGAGGAGCGGATGATGCAGCTCGAGGGCGGCAGGGGCGCGCTCTGCGTGAGCTCCGGGCAGGCGGCGCTGCACTTCGCGGTGCTCGCCGTGACGGAGGCCGGGCGGAACGTCGTCTCCGTGCCGCAGCTCTACGGCACGACGCATACGCTCTTGGGTCACCTCCTGCCGAAGCTCGGCATCGGCGCGAAGTTCGCCGACTCCGATCGGCCGGAGGCGATCGCGGCGCTCATCGACGAGAACACGCGCGCGGTCTTCTGCGAGACGGTCGGCAATCCCGCCGGCAACGTCTGCGACATCGAGGCGCTGGCCGAGGTGGCGCATCGGGCGGCGGTGCCCCTCATCGTCGACAACACCGTGCCGACCCCGATCCTCGTGCGGCCGATCGACTACGGGGCCGATGTCGTCGTGCACTCGCTCACCAAGTTCCTGGGCGGCCACGGCACCACCATGGGCGGCATCATCATCGACAGCGGAAAGTTTCCGTGGACACGGTACGCGGCGCGTTACCCGATGCTGACGGAGCCCGATGAGTCCTATCACGGATTGGTTTATACGGATCACTACGGTCCGACCGCCTACATCGGACGCTGCCGAAGCGTGTTCCAGCGCGCGCTGGGGGCCGTCCTCTCGCCGTTCAGCGCATTCCTGCTCCTGCAGGGCATCGAGACCGTGGCACTGCGTATGGAGCGCCACGTCGAGAATGCCCGCCGCGTGGCCGAGTTCCTGCGCGCCGACCCGCGCGTCACGTCCGTGAGCTACGCGGGCTTTCCCGAGAGCCCCTACTACCCGCTCGTGCAGAAGTACCTGAAGGGCAAGACCTGCTCGCTTCTCACCTTCGCGGTCCGTGGCGGCCATGACGGCGGCACGCGGTTCTATGACGCGCTCAAGCTCTTCAAGCGCCTCGTGAACCTCGGGGACGCGAAGTCACTCGCCTGCCACCCCGCCTCGAGCACGCACCGGCAGATGTCGCCCGAGCAGCAGCGCCTCGCGGGCATCGGCCCCGAGACCCTGCGCCTGAGCATCGGCATCGAGCACATCGACGACATCCTCGCCGACCTCGATCAGGCCCTCGCCGCGGCGGTTCCCGGCTGAGCGGAGTCCTCGATGACGGCAGAGCACATCGCACCCCCGGTGGCGGCATTGTTTCCCGGGAAAGAAGTCCGCGAGAGCGTGGAAGACCGTCTGACCCGCGCGCTCGCCGATGCGGCGCAGCGCGTCCTCGCGGGCCCGGTCATGCCCGACATCGACCTGGTGGCGCTGCGCCGGGAGCTCGCGGCCTTCGACTTCAGCGCGCCCCGGCCGCTTCAGGAGCTCATCGACTGGGCCATCGGGAGCCTGGAGCACGGCACGGTGCACATGACGCACCCGCGCTACTTCGGGCTCTTCAACCCGCCGGCCAACTTTCCTTCCCAGTGCGCCGACCGCATCTCCGGGGCCTTCAATCCGCAGCTCGCGAGCTCCGGCTCCTCGCCGGCGCCGGTCGCCATCGAGCAGCACGTGATCCGCGCTTTCGCACGGCGGGCGGGATTGCCCGAGGACTCCACCGGCCACTTCACGACGAACGGCTCCGAGGCCAATTGCACGGCCCTCATTTGCGCGCTGACGCGAGCGGACCCCGCATTCGCCGATGAGGGAGTGCGCGTCTTCCAAGGACCCGTTGCGATGTATACCTCGCGCGAGTGCCAGCCCGCGTGGCACAAGATCGCGCATCAGTCGGGCATCGGGCGCTCGGCCCTCAAGCTCATCGCGACCGATGGGGCGGGGCGCATGGAGGTCCGCGCGCTGGCCGAGGCAGTCCGCGAGGATCGCCGCCGGGGCATCGTGCCGGTGTTGATTTCCGCGACCGCCGGCACGACCGGAGCGGGGATGGTCGATCCGCTCGAGCCCTGCGCAACCCTCGCGCGCGAGTGCAACATCTGGTACCACGTCGATGCGGCCTGGGGCGGCGCGGCGCTCTGCTCCGATCGGCTGCGCGGCGAGCTCGCCGGCATCGAGCTCGCCGACTCCGTGACGATCGATGCGCACAAGTGGCTCGCCACGACCATGGGCTGCGGCATGTTCATCACCCGCGAGCCGGCGATCTTGAGCGAAGCCTTCCGCGTGGGCGCCGAGTTCATGCCTTCGAGCGCCATCGGCATCGACCCTTACCTCAACAGCGTGCAGTGGTCACGCCGCTTCATGGGGCTCAGGCTCTTCCTCTCGCTCGCCGCGGCGGGGTGGCAGGGATATGGCGCGCACGTGGAGCGGGCGGTGCAGGTGATCGAGTGCGCGAAGGCGCGCCTCCTCGCCAGGGGCTGGAGCGTCGTCAACGACTCGCGGCTTGCCGTGCTCTGCGTGCTGCCGCCCGCAGGCTCACCGCCGGTGCGCGAGATCGTGAGCCGAGTGCTGGCTTCCCGCCGTGCCTGGGTGGCCGTCGCCAAGCTCGAGGGGCGGGACGTGCTGAGGATCTGCGCCACGCACGGCGAGACGACCCTCACGGATATCGATGAGCTGGTGGCGGCGCTGGAGGCCGCGCGCTGAGGCAGGATGTGGCGTGCGCGCGTCAGCCGCCCAGGCGCCGATATCGGTACCGCGTTGGCGAGGGGCTGCCAGCCTGATGTATGATTGCCACACGCCTCGTCCGGAATCCTGCGTGAGCACGGCCCCGTTGCGTGCCCGAAGCCGATCCTTTGCCCGGAGCGGCTACGCTGGAAGTGTCGGAAAGCCCAGAATCAACTCCCGTGCCTGATGTTGCCGATTCGCCGGCGCCGGTGCCCGCCGGCGGCGCCCCAGAGCGGATGGAGGGACCCGGCGGAGACGTCGAGGGGTACATCCAGCCTCCCACCCAGGCCTCCTTCCAGGAGCTCGCCTGGCGGCAGATCGGCACACGCTCCCGGCGCCTTTTCCTGCAGGTGGGGCTGCCCTGGGCAGCCGCTCTGCTCGTCGGACTGATCTCGGTGCTCTATGCCAACTGGAGCACGGACGCCTATGACGTCTTCATCGCTTGGATCGCCGGCCGCCCATGGCTCGCCTTCCTGGTGACGCCCGGGCTCATGGTCTTCTCCGTCTTTCTGACCCGCCGTTGGTTCTACGGGGCCGAAGGCAGCGGTATCCCCCAGGTCATCGCCGCGATCCACGCGCCGCGCGCGAAGAACGACACGCTGATGCGCCGCTTGTTCGGCCTGCGTGTCATCTTCGGCAAGATCGGCGTGTCGCTCCTGGGCTTCCTCGGCGGCGCCAGCATCGGCCGCGAGGGACCGACGGTGCACATCGGCGCGGCGATCATGGCGGAGACGCGTCGCTTCTACCCCCAC
>JAKAZP010000195.1 GCA_021815905.1 Pseudomonadota bacterium
CCGCTCGACCGGTATCGAGAAGCAGTCCGCCAGATAGGCCCGATCCAGCACGAACTGGCTCGGCTCGTGCACCGTCAACCCCTCGCCCGACCACCAGCAGGTCGTGGTGAGCAATTCGATCGCGTTGTGATGCTGAGCGGGCGTCTGGTAGTCCGCGCTGATGCGCACCGGCGCCGCCGCATAGGCCGCGTCGGCGTCTCCGGTGCACGGATCCTCGTGACGGGCATTGACGTCCCTGACACGCCGCGGTTGCACGCCGGCCGAGTCGAACCCGGCCGCCGCGGCCGAGGGTTCGTATTCGATGCGCACGCGATCGGCCGCCTCGCAAGCGGCCTCGTAGCTCTCGGCGACCACGAGACCGATGATCTGGCCATCGTGCATGACCTGCTCGCTTTCCACGGTCGTCGTCGAGAGTCCGGCGAATGCGCGCGGAGTCTTGATGCGGGCGGCCACGTTCTCGTGACTGAGCAGCAGGAGAAATCCGGGCACCGCCTCGGCCGCGCTGCCGTCGACCCGCAGGACGCGGCCGAGCGCGATCGTCGAGGTCAGGAGTACCGCGTAGGCCGCTCCCGGCGCGGGCACGTCGGACGGGAACACCGCGGTGCCCGTGACCTTGGCGAGCGCATCGATTCGCGGCAATGGCTCGCCGATCCGGGCGGAAGCGCGCTCAGGCACCGGCGATCTCCATCGCGGCCGCCTGCCGGATGGCGGCGATCAGTGCCCGCCGGCCCATCTCGACCTTGTGAGCGGTGTCCGGACGCACCCTCGCCTCCGAGAACGCGGCCCTGGCGGCCTCCGTCGCGGCATCCATCGGCCGCATGCCCAGGAGCGCCGCCTCCGCCGCGCGCGATCGCCAGGGCACGGTCGCGACGGCGCCGAGACCCACGCGCGCCTCGCGGACGACGCCGCCCTCGAGATCCAGCGCGACCATCGCGGACGCCTCGGCGAACTCGTAGGACGCCCGGTTGCGCAGCTTCACGAACGTGGAGCGCTTCAGACAGGAGGAGGCCGGCACACGCACGGCGAGGATCAGCTCCTGCGGCGCCAGGATCGTCTCGCGCTCCGGCGTCTCGCCGGGCTGGCGGTGCAGGCCCTCGAGCGGCACCGAGCGCAAGCCGCCCTGTCCCATCACGACGACGCTCGCTTCGAGCGCCACCAGCACCGGCGCGAGATCGCCGGGATAGCTCGCGAGGCAGGCATCGCTGACACCGAGCACCGCATGGGAGGGCGCGAGTCCGGCGCTCGCCTGACAGCCGCTGCCCGGCTTGCGTCGGTTGCAGCGCTGCCAGCCGGGGTCCCGGTAGTAGGGGCAGCGCGTCCGCTGCAGAAGGTTGCCCGCGATGCTCGCCATGTTGCGGATCTGCGGGCTTGCCGCCTGCTCGAGAGCCTCGACGAGCGCCGGGACCTCGGCACGCAGCCACGGTTGGCGCGCGGCTTCCGACATCGTTGCGAGGCCGCCGATGCGGATGCCGCCGTCGGGCTCGAGCCCGATCGCGCGATGATCGGGACGCAGCGCCCGCAGATCCACGAGCCGCGCCGGCGTCAGCACGCCGAGCTTCGCCAGATCGAGCAGCGTCGTGCCGCCCAGGAACGGGGCCGCGGCGCCATCGGCGGTCCCGAGCAGAGCGATCGCCTCCTCGAGCGTCCGCGGACGGCTGTATGCGAACGGCTGCATGATTCAGTCCTTCATCCTGCCGGCACCATCGAGCACCGCATCGACGATCTGCGGATACGCGGCGCAGCGGCACAGATTGCCGCTCATCCACTCGCGCACCGACGATGCATCGGTCGCCTTGCCCTGGCGGACGCAGGCGATGGCGGACATGATCTGACCGGGCGTGCAGTAGCCGCACTGCAACGCGTCATGGTCGATGAAGGCCTGTTGCATCGGGTGCGGCGCTTCCGGCGTTCCCACGCCCTCGATGGTGGTCACGTCGACGTTCTCGAGCGAGGCCGCGAGCATCAGGCAAGAAAGCATCGCCTCGCCGTCGACGAGCACCGTGCAGGCGCCGCATTGGCCGTGATCGCAGCCTTTCTTGGTCCCGGTCAGCCGCAACCGCTCACGCAGCAGATCGAGCAGCGTCACCCGCGCGTCGTGCCCGAGCGCATGCATCCGGCCGTTGACGCGGAGTCGTGTCGTGAGGCACGCGGGCGCCCCCTCGAGCGGGGGAGCGCCCGCGGGCGGTGTTCCCGCGGGCGGCACCGGGCTGCCGCTGTCGGGAGCGATCGGGCGCTGGGGGCACATGCGCGAATCTCGATCCCTTGCCGGCCCCGGATATTAGAGGTAGCCTTTTGAAATGCAAGCTCTAATTTGAGCGCCGGGTCGACCCCTGCCCGGCCGATGACCAGCGGAGACGCGAATGCCCATCCCCGCGAGCGCGGACCCGCGCGAGCCCGCCGCCGATTCCGACGTGTTGGACGTGCATCACCACGTGCTGCCACCCGCCTATCTCGAGCGGAACGCCGATGAGATCGCGAAGCGCGCTCCCGGTTTCCAACAGGTGCTGCAGTGGACGCCGCAGAAATCGCTCGCCGACATGGACGCGGGCGGAGTCAGAACGGCGGTCCTGTCCATGCCCTCGACGATCTGGTTCGGCGATGCCGAGCGCGCTCGTGAGCTGGCGCGGATGTCGAACGAGTACTCGCGCCGGCTTGCCCGCGAGCATCCCGGGCGCTTCCGGGTATTCGCGACCCTGCCGATGCCGGACGTCGAAGGCTCGATCGCCGAGGCGGATCACGCGCTCTCGGCCGGCGCGCTCGGCGTGCTGCTGCTCAGCAACTACGAGGACCGATACCTCGGCGAGGCGCGATTCCGGCCGCTGCTCGAGGAGCTCGACCGGCGGCGCGCAACGGTCTACGTGCACCCCACCGCCGCGAGCTGCTGCCTGCAGCTCGTGCCGCAGCTCGCGCCGGCGTTCCTGGAGCTGCCGTTCGATACGACACGCACCATCGCGAGCCTGCTCTACAGCGGGTCGCTGTCGAGGTTGCGCAACATCGCGTGGATCTTCGCGCACGGCGGCGGCGCCCTGCCGTATCTCGCCGACCGGCTGAGCCAGTGGGCGAAGGTGCGAGGCGATCTCGCCGCGCTGATGCCCGACGGTCCCCTGCTCGAGCTGCAGCGGCTTCACTTCGATACCGCGAGCGTGACCAATCGGTACGCGCTCGGGGCACTGCTGGCCTTCGCCGGAGCGGAGCGCATCCTGTTCGGCACGGACTTTCCGTTCGTGCCGGCGCGCCCCCAGCTCGAGGAGCTGATGGGGGCCGGCCTCGACCCCGCGACGACCGACGCCATCCGGCACGGCAACGCCGAGCGGCTGATGCCGGCCCTGCGCCGGTGAGGCCGACGGCTCCGAGTCGGGCGCGATGACGGGGAGCGCGGCGCCGCTCAGGCGCGCACCGGCTTCCCGCGCCCCGTCGCGCCGAGCCCGATCACCAGGCCGCAGACGACGGCGGCGAGAACGCCGATGTAGAGGATCGCGCTCAGGAGGGAACCGGAGAGCGCCTGCACCGCGGAGACGAACGGCGGGCTGAAGAACGAGCCCGCGAAGAAGCAGGCCACCCAGGTGCCCATGCCGCGACCGCGGCGCGCGGGCCCGAAGCGCTCGAGCGACCAGCCGATCATGACTGGAATCGCCATTCCATTTCCAAACGAGGTCACCAGGGACGCGGCCAGGGCGGTGAGCGCCGACGGCGCCCATCCGAGCCCGACGAAGCCGCAGGCGTACGCGAGCAGAACCGCCACGAAGCGCGACCGGGCCCGCAAGCGCGACAGGCGCGGATACCCGGCGCCGCCCAGCACGGTTCCGGCACTGGCGACGATGACGTAGAGACTGATCTCGGCCGGCGAGCCGATCCCGTGCTCGGCGAACACCCGCCCGAGCTGAATGGCGTTGACGTAGTAGAGGATCGCCATGCCGAGCGTCGTGACACCGACGACACCGCTTTCGCGCCACGGGAACGCGTCCTCGCCCGCGGCCGATGCGCTCTCCCGGGGGGCGATGCGCGCCGGTTCCGGGAGCCATGCCAGCGTCCACGCCAGCATGGGCAGGCCGAGGAGGTAGAGCAGGAACGGGCCGTGCCAGCTCACCGAGCCGAGCGCGCCCCCCGCGAGCACCAGCAGCGCCGCCATGATCGGGTTGGCGACGCCGAGCACGCCCAGCCAGCGCTGCCGGGTTGCGCCGGCGAAGTAGTCCCCGAGCAGCGCGTTCTGGGTCACGCTGATACCGGCTTCCGCGAGGCCGACCGGCAGGCGCGTCGCGAGCACCCAGTACAGATTGTCGACGAACGCCGGCATCACCCCGACGATGACGAACACCGCGAGCGAGAGACACAGCACGGGCCTTCTGCCCCATCGGTCCACCGCTGCGCCGATGAGCGGGGAGAACAACGCGATGCACAGTGTCGGAATCGTCAGGATCATCGGCACCAGGAGCCCCGCGTACCGCGCCTCGTGAAAGTGCCGAAGGAGCTGCGGGAGATTGGGGATCAGCGAGACGATCGCCATCGTGGGCAGGCAGGCGAGCGCAATGACTCCTATTCCCTGGCGGGCCCCCGCGGCCGCCTCCGTGCGGATTCCGCCCTCGCCGCCGCTCATCGAACTGAAATACGAACGCTGATTCGCATCGCCGGCCATCTTAGTGAGCGTAGCCGAGGGCCGTCAAACGACGGCGTCCGGTCGGACTGCGGCGCAGGATCGCCGCCGCCGCCGGCTCAATCCCCCGCGATCGTCATCTCGGCGACCAGCACGGAGCCGCATCGGATCGCGCCGCGCGCATCGACGTCGCTCCCCACCGCCACGATGCCGCGGTAGATGTCCCGCAGATTGCCCGCGATCGTCACCTCGTGCACGGGGTGCACGATGGCGCCCCCCTCGACCCAGAAGCCGCTCGCCCCGCGCGAATAGTCGCCGGTGACGCCGTTGACGCCCTGACCCATGAGCTCCGTCACGAGCAGCCCCGAGCCCATGCGGCGCAGCAGCTCCTCGCCCGACGGCGCCTCGCCCGAGCTCGCCACGATCAGGTTGTGAATGCCGCCGGCGTTGCCCGTCGTCTTCAGGCCGAGCCGCCGCGCCGAGTAGCTGCCGAGCACGTAGCCCCCGAGGGTGCCGTTCTCGACCAGCTCCCGGTCGTGCGTTGCCGCGCCTTCCTCGTCGAAGGGCGCGCTCGCCAGGGCCTTGGGGATGTGCGGCCGCTCGTGCATCTGCAGGAAGGCGGGAAACACCTGCTCGCCGGCGGCGTTGAGCAGGAACGACGCCTTGCGATACTGGCTTGCGCCCCGGATGGCGCCGATGAAATGGCGGAAGAGCCCGCGGCTCATGTCCGGCGAGAACAGCACCGGCGCCTTGCGCGTGGCGATCTTGCGCGAGCCGAGGCGGGCCGCCGCGCGCGCCGCCGCCACCGCCCCCACCGATTCCGGCGACTCGAGCTCGCCCGGGTCGCGGG
>JAKAZP010000196.1 GCA_021815905.1 Pseudomonadota bacterium
GCAAAGGTGCGCCGCCGAGCGATTTCGGCATTGAGATCGGGCATTTGGAGCTGACCGTTAAGGGTTGGGCCGGGCGCGCCGGCCGAGCAGCACGAGCCTGAGCACCGCCGCGTCCTCGCGGCCGCCTACCGCCTGGTAGTAGCCCCTGCGCATTCCGACCTGCTCGAATCCGACGGACTGGTACAGTCGGATGGCGGGAATGTTCGAGGGGCGGACCTCGAGGAACGCCTCGCTCATCCCCGCGGCGCGTCCGCGCTCGAGCAGATAGCCGAGCATGCGCCGCCCGAGACCGTGACAGCGGTGGGGCTCCCCGATGCAGAGGTTCAGTACGTGCGCCTCCCCGGCGCCGACGCTCATGACCCCATACCCGATGATGCGTCCGGCGAGGGTGATCACCCGGCATACGTAGCCGACCCGCAGGCAGTCGCGGAAGATCCCCTCGCTCCAGGGGAACTGGTACGACGCCCGCTCGATGCCGAAGACCTCGCCCACGTCCGCCTCGGTCATCGGCCGGATGCGGATCTCCTCGGCGGCATCGAGCAGCTCAGGGGCGAGAGCCATCTGCATTCAAGCCTTCGGTCAGTTCCCGGAACGCGTTGCGCGCGAACTTGAGGTCCTCCCACGCCTTGCGCTTGTCCGAGGGCGAGCGCAGGAGGTAGGCGGGATGATACGTCACCACCAGGGGCGTATTCAGCTCGCCGAACCGGTGCACCCGGCCGCGCAGCCGGCCGAGCGGCGCATCCGTCCCCAGCAGGTTCTGGGCCGCGACCCGCCCGACGGCGAGCAGCAGTCCAGGCCTGAGCAGCTCGATCTGCCGCAGGAGGTAAGGCAGGCAGGCGGCCACCTCCTCCGGTCGTGGATCGCGATTGCCGGGGGGCCGGCTCTTGAGGATGTTGGCGATGTAGACGTTCGCCCCGCGGGACAGCCCGATCGAGCGCAGCATGGCATCGAGCAGCTGGCCCGCCCGGCCGACGAACGGCTCCCCGCGGCGGTCCTCCTCGGCCCCCGGCGCCTCGCCGATCACCATCCAGCGCGCCTGGCGGCTGCCCACCCCGAGCACTCCCTGGGTGCGGCTCCGATGCAAGGCGCAGCGCGTGCAGGTGAGCACTTCCTGGCGCAGAGCCTCCCAGCCGGCGCCGCCCGCCGCGCCGTCCGGCTCCGCGTGCGCCCCGGTGAGAGCCCGGGAGGCCCCCCCTGGGGCATCGGACTCGGCCCGAGCCTCCCTCGCCGGTCCTTGGCGGCTTCCCGGGTCGCCGGCCCCCGCGGCGGGGCCGCCGCGCTCCTCGCCGGGACTCTCCGCCCTGGCACCTGCCCTCGGCACCCACTCATCGATACCGATGGCCTCGAGATACCGGGCCCTGAGCTCCGGATCCACTCAGCGGTGCCCGGGGACGCGCCGGCGGCGTCGCACGCGCCGGATGAGCCACAGGATGGGCGCGGAAATGGCGTAGATGCCGAAGATCGCGAGCAGCAGGATCGGTGGATCGGTGGCATTCCACACGACCGCGATCAGCACGACGATCAGCACCACGAGCAGCAGCGATACGAAGCGGATGCGCCGGTCGAGCCGGAACTGCTTGAAGCTCGGGTAGCTGAATCGGCTCACCATGAGCGCCCCGGCGGCGGCCGTCACCGTGAATGCCGCGACCAGACCGAGGAGCCCCGGCTGGTGCCACTGGCTCGAGACCCAGACGAAGGCGGCCACGTTCGCCGCCGCCGACGGGCTCGGCAGCCCCTCGAAGAAGCGCTTGTCGGCGGTGGCCGCGCGGGCATTGAACCGGGCGAGCCGCAGCGCGGCGGTCACGGCGTAGAAAAAGCACGCCAGCCAGCCGAAACGGCCCCATTGATGGCCGAACTCCGCGATGCGCACGACTCCCCATTGGTAGGCGACGATGGCCGGAGCGAGCCCGAACGAGACCATGTCCGCGAGACTGTCGTACTCCTTCCCGAAAGCGCTCTCGGTGTGGGTGAGGCGCGCGATGCGCCCGTCGAGGGTGTCGAAGAGCATGGCCACGAACACGGCCATGCCGGCGGGCGCGAAGTGCTTGTCGATTGCGGCGACGATCGCGTAGAAGCCGGAAAACAGGCACCCGGTGGTCAGCAGGTTCGGCACCAGGTAAATCCCCTTGCGCCGCGGCTTGACCTCGTTGCTCTCGGTATCCTGCTCCATGCTCGAGGCGCTCTCGGTTGAAGGAATCGGGGGGCTCAAGGCTCTCGGCTCCGGTGCGATGGGGCGATCTTACCAAGAGGGGCTCCTGTTAAGATGCCCGCCTCCTTGAGCAGACGATTTGCGCACCGATGAGGCTCTCTCAGTACCCGATCAATACCACCAAGGAAACCCCGGCCGAGGCCGAGGTTCTCTCCCACCAGCTGATGCTGCGCGCCGGGCTCATCCGGCGCCTCGCCGCCGGGCTTTACAGCTGGCTGCCCATGGGCCTCAGGAGCCTGCGCAAGGCCGAAGCCATCGTTCGCGAGGAGATGAACCGCGCCGGAGCGCTCGAGGTCCTCATGCCCGTCTTCCAGCCGGGCGAGCTCTGGCAGGAATCCGGACGGTGGACGGAATACGGCCCGGAGCTGCTGCGCCTCAAGGATCGCCATGAGCGCGACTTCGTGGCGGGGCCCACGCACGAGGAAGTGATCACCGACATCGTCCGCCGCGAGGTGAAGAGCTACCGGCAGCTGCCGGTGAACTTCTACCAGATCCAGACCAAGTTCCGGGACGAGATTCGCCCGCGCTTCGGCATCATGCGCGCGCGCGAGTTCATCATGAAGGACGCCTATTCCTTCCACGTGGACGAAGCCTCGCTCGAGCAGGGCTACCGCGCGATGCACGAGGCCTACACGCGCATCTTCACGCGCATGGGGCTGAAATTCCGCGCGGTGCGCGCCGATTCCGGCCCGATCGGTGGGGATGTCTCGCAGGAGTTTCACGTGCTCGCCGCCTCGGGCGAGGACGCGATCGTGTTCTGCGACGAGGACGACTACGCCTCGAACCTCGAAGCCGCCGCGGCCCCCGCCCCGGCCGGGCCCCGGCCCGCGCCGAGGCAGGCACTCGCGAAGGTATCGACCCCCGGGGCGCGCACGATCGCGCAGCTTGCGGGGCTGCTCGCAATCGAGCCTGCGCAGTGCCTGAAGACCCTGCTCGTCGAAGGCAGCGGCGAGGACGAGGTCGTGGCGCTGGTGCTCCGGGGCGATCACGAGCTGAATGCGACCAAGGCTCAGCGCCTCCCCGGCGTGGCGAGTCCCTTGCGCATGGCGGGGGCCGAGCGCATCGCGCGGGCCACCGGTGCCGCGCCGGGGTTCATCGGTCCGGTCGGCCTGCGCTGTCGCATCTACGCCGACCACAGCGCGCTCGCCGCGGCGGACTTCGTCTGCGGCGCCAACGAGCCCGACATGCACCTGACGGGCGTCAACTGGGAGCGGGACGTCAAGGGCGCGGTCGCGGCCGACATCCGCAACGTGCGCGAGGGGGATCCGAGCCCCAGCGGGCGGGGACGCCTGAGGATCGCCCGCGGTATCGAGGTCGGACACATCTTCCAGCTCGGCCGCAAGTACAGCGCGCCCCTCAAGGCGGCGGTGCTCGATGAGGCCGGCAACGAAGTGACGCTGCTCATGGGCTGCTACGGCATTGGTGTGACGCGCGTCCTCGCGGCGGCCATCGAGCAGAATCACGATGAGCGCGGCATCATCTGGCCCGAGCCCCTGGCCCCGTTCCAGGTGGCGCTGGTGCCGCTGAATCTCCAGAAATCCGAGCGGGTGCGCGAAGTTGCCGACCGCCTGTACGCCGAGCTCAGCTCCCGAGGGATCGAGGTGCTCTACGACGACCGCGACGCGCGGCCGGGGGTCAAGTTCGCCGACTCGGAGCTGCTCGGCATCCCGCACCGGCTGGTCGTCTCCGAGCGCGGCCTGCAGGCGGGACGGTTGGAGTACCGCCACCGGAGGGATGCCGAGAGCACGGAGTTTCCCGCCGATGAGGTCGAGGCCTTCCTCGCCTCGCGCCTCGGCCGCTGAGCCTCACCGCCCGCCTGGCGGCCCAGGCCGCCTCGGGACGGCGGGAGGCGGGTGGCTCGGGCGGCTGGCGTTGCTCGGGATTCTCGCCTGCGGATGCCTCCCGGCGCGGGCGCGCGCGGATCAGCAGCGCGACGCCGCCCTCGGCCCGGTCGTCCAGCGCGCGATCGCGCACGCCCAGTGCTTCGCCGACCGCTTCGACGCGGCGGTGTGGTACACGCTCATGGAGCCGCGGCTCGCGCGCTACGTGCGCAACCCCGCCGAGCGGCTCAAGATCCTGAAGCAGGTCTACTGTGTCACCCACCAGCCGGGCGAGGCTCGGCTGCCGCCGGGACTGGTGATGGCGGTGATGGAGGTCGAGAGCGGCTTCCACCGGTGGGCGGTCTCCGCGAGCGGCGCGGTCGGGCTCATGCAGGTGATGCCCTATTGGCCGGAGCGGCTCGGGATGAAAGGCTACGAGCTCGTGCACGTCTCACCCAACATCCGCATGGGATGCGCGATCCTGCGGTACTACCTGACCTCGGCCCGCGACAACGTGCGCCTCGCCCTCGAGGAATACAACGGCAGCGTCGGCCGCCACGACTACCCGGACCGCGTGCTCACCGCGTGGGAGAGCTGGTCGGGAGCCGATGACCTCGGGTTCGCCCGCGCCAGGCGTTAGAAGACATTCCGGACTTCAGGAGGTGTGGAACCCCCGCGGCGGCGGATCGCCGTCCTCGGGCGCATCCGCGATCTCGACCGCGGTCACCTTCGAGGTCGTCGAGCCGATCCAAAGCCAGCCGAGGAAGGCCTCGACCGCCTGCTCCTCGCCGCAGGCGAGCACCTCGACCCGGCCGTCGGGAAGATTGCGGGCGTAGCCGTGCACGCCGAGCTCGAGCGCCCGGCGCCGAGCGGCGCCGCGATAGTACACGCCCTGCACGCGGCCGATGATCAGACATTTCTTGCAGACCACGGGCCCAATATACTGCCTGCGGCGCGGGAGGACCCTCCGATGATCGAGATTCTGGTGCTGTATTACTCGCGCAAGGGCGCCACGGCGGAGCTCGCCCGGCAGGCGTGCCGCGGCATCGAGAGCCTGCCCGGGGCGAGCGCCAGGCTGCGCACCGTCGCGCCCGTCAGCGCCGAGAGCGAGGCGGCCGCGAAGCCGGTGCCCGCGACGGGTGCGCCCTACGCGAGTCTCGAGGATCTGCGCAGCGCCGACGGGCTGCTGCTCGGAAGCCCGACCCGCTTCGGCAACATGGCGGCGCCGCTCAAATACTTCCTCGACGGCACCTCGAGCCTGTGGCTCTCGGGTGCGCTCGCCGGCAAGCCCGCCGCCGTGTTCACATCCACGCAGACGCTGCATGGCGGTCAGGAGGCGACGCTCCTGTCGATGATGCTGCCCCTGCTGCATCACGGCATGTACCTCGTCG
>JAKAZP010000197.1 GCA_021815905.1 Pseudomonadota bacterium
TGGCACTGCTTCAGACCGAGCGAGATGCGGCGCCGATCCTCGTCGACGTCGAGCACCATCACCTCGACCTCCTGCCCGGTGTGCACCACCTTGGCGGGATTCACGTTCTTGTTGGTCCAGTCCATCTCCGACACGTGCACCAGGCCCTCGACGCCGTCCTCGATCTCGACGAACGCGCCGTAGTCGGCGATATTGGTCACCTTGCCGAACACGCGGGTGTGCGGCGGATAGCGCCGCGCGATATTCTCCCACGGATCGGCGCCGAGCTGCTTGAGGCCGAGGCTCACGCGCGAGCGCTCGCGATCGAACTTCAGGATCCTGACATCGATCTCGTCGCCCACCTTCACGACCTCGGAGGGGTGCTTGACGCGCTTCCAGGCCATGTCGGTGATGTGCAGCAGGCCGTCGATGCCGCCCAGGTCGACGAACGCGCCGTAGTCGGTGAGGTTCTTCACCGCGCCGTGCACGACCGCGCCTTCCTGCAGGTTATCGAGCAGCGCGCTGCGCTCGGCGGAGAACTCCTGCTCGACGACCGCGCGGCGCGAGACCACGACATTGTTGCGCTTCTGATCGAGCTTGATGACCTTGAACTCGAGCGGCTTGCCCTCGAGGTAGGAGGTGTCGCGCACCGGGCGCACGTCCACCAGCGATCCCGGCAGGAACGCGCGGACGTTGTCGATCTCGACGGTGAACCCGCCCTTGACCCGTCCGGTGATGATGCCGGTGACGATCTCGGACTTGTTGAACGCCTCCTCGAGGCGCGTCCACGTGCGGGCGCGCTTGGCCTTCTCGCGCGAGAGGCGCGTTTCGCCGGTCCCGTCCTCGACCGCATCGAGGGCCACCTCGACCTGATCGCCGGACTTGACCTCGATCTCTCCCCGCTCGTTCTTGAACTGCTCGACGGGGATGACCGCCTCGGACTTGAGGCCGACGTTGACGACGACCACGTCCGGGGTGACGTCGACCACGAGCCCGGTCAGGATCATGCCGGGGCGGATGCGTTGATTGGCTAGACTGTGCTCGAAGAGCTGCGCAAAACTTTCTGTCATACCTTCACTCGCACGGCCTCCCACAGGCGGCTCGTGCACGAAACTGGCGCCCCGTTGGTTCCCAGGGCCCAGGCAGATACAAACACGGCGCGCGCCTCATGCGCACACCGACCCGAAAAACCTCGAGCGAGACCGTTCATGCCCAGAGCGAGCGTCCCGCTCCGATCCTGAGCACGCGGTCGACGACCTCCTCGATCGAGACACCGGTCGAGTCGATCACCACCGCGTCGGAGGCGGGAGCGAGCGGCGCCGCCGCGCGGGTCGAATCCCTTGCGTCCCGCTCGGCTATCTCGCGCGAAAGGGTCGAGAGGCTAACATCAGACCCCTTGTGTTTCAACTGCTTATAGCGCCTCTCGGCCCGCTCGGCGGGGCTGGCGGTCAGGAATATCTTGAGGCGGGCCTCCGGGAACACCACCGTGCCCATATCGCGGCCGTCCGCGACCAGGCCGGGAGACCGGGCAAAGGCCCTCTGGCGCCCTAGAAGAGCGCCGCGCACGGCCGGCCACGCCGCCACCCGGGAGGCCCCCTGGCCGGCCCTTTCGGTCCGGATCGCCGCCGTCACGTCCTCGCCATCCAGGCTCACCCGCTCGCCGCCATCCTCTCCCACCCCGAATCGGACGTCCATCGACGCCGCAAGCTGCGCATGTCCGGCGATATCCTCGACCCCCAGGCCTCGCCGGGCTCCAGCGAGCGCCACCAGGCGGTAGAGGGCGCCGCTGTCGAGCAGGTGCCAGCCGACGCGCTTGGCCACGGCTCGACTGATCGTGCCTTTGCCCGAGCCGCTCGGGCCGTCGATGGTGACGATCGGGGCCTCGAGCGCCGTCACGGGCCGGATCCGGAGGGGGTGCCGCTCGCGGTCCCCGGCGGCGGGCCTGGCCCGCTCGCCCCGGCGGCGCGGCTCGCCGCGGGCCGCCGCTCGAGGTCCTGCGGCTCGCGCTCGATCCCGAGTCCCGCGGAGCGGGCGGTCTCGAGAAACCCCGGAAACGAGGTGGCGACATTGGC
Organism: Pseudomonadota bacterium; assembly: GCA_021815905.1. The sequence continues at coordinate 2,052 of JAKAZP010000197.1, forward strand.
CACGTCACGGATCTCGATCGGGCCCCGGGCGGCAAGTCCCGCCATGGCGAAGGCCATGGCGACCCGGTGATCGCCGTGGCTGTCGACGGCGCCCCCCTCGAGCCCTCTGCCGCCCCGCATCCAGATTCCGTCCTCGAGCAGCTGCGTCTCGACCCCGAGAGCGGCCAGCCCCTCGGCCATCACCGCGAGCCGGTCGCTTTCCTTCACACGCAGCTCGAGCGCGCCGCGCACCAGAGTCTCCCCTTCGGCGACCGCTGCCGCGATGAAGAAGATCGGGAACTCGTCGATCGAGAGCGGCACCAGCGCCTCGGGCACGCGGATCCCGTGCAGCCGGCTCTTGTGGACCTCGATGTCCGCGACGGGCTCTGCGGCGCCGCCCGGCGGCGAGGCGCTCCGGTGCACGCGGATCTGCGCCCCCATCTCGAGCAGCAACTCGAGCAATCCCGTGCGCGTGGGGTTCAGCCCGACGTTGCGCAACAGCAGCCCGCGCTCGGCCGCAAGACACCCCGCAACCAGAAAGAAAGCGGCCGACGAGAAATCCGCCGGCACCTCGATCGCCGTGCCCCGCAGCCGCTGCCCCCCCTCGACGGCCACCGTCGCCCCCTGGCGCAGCACCTCCACGCCGAAGGCGGTCAGCATGCGCTCGGTGTGGTCGCGCGAGGGCGCCGGCTCCGTGAGCCGCGTCCGGCCGAAGGCCTTCAGACCCGCGAGCAACACCGCCGACTTGACCTGTGCGCTCGCCACCGGCAGGGGGTAGTCGATGGCGCGAAGCTCCGGCGTCCCGCGAATCTCGACCGGCGGGCGGCCGTCGCGCGTCGAGATGCGCGCGCCCATGAGGCGCAGCGGAGCCGCCACGCGCTCCATCGGACGGCGCATCAGCGATTCATCGCCGATCAGGATCGAGTCGAAAGCCTGCGGCGCGAGCAGCCCCATGAAAAGGCGCATCGCCGTTCCCGCGTTGCCCATGTCGAGCGCCTCGCCGGCGGCGGCCAGGCTGTCACCGCCGCGGCCGTGGACGACCACGTGCTGCGGCGCGGGCCGCTCGATCGGCACGCCGAGCGTCTCGAGCGCCCGCAGCGTCGCGAGGCAGTCCTCGCCGGCGAGAAAGCCGTTGATCTCGGTATCGCCCTCGGCGATGCCGCCGAGCATGAGCGCGCGATGGGAAATCGACTTGTCCCCCGGCACGGTGAGCTCGCCCGCCACCACCCCGCCGGGCTCGACCCGGTAGCGCGCCCGCTCTGCGGCTTCCTCTCTCATGATCCGACTCTACAGCACCGCGCGCGGGTAGGAGCCGAGGAGCCGAAAGAGGGAGGAGCGCTGCTTGAGCGCGGCCAGCGCCTTCGCCACGTGCGGCTCCTGCGCGTGGCCGTCGATGTCGATGAAGAAGACGTAGTCCCACTTGCGCCGGTGCGACGGGCGCGACTCGATGCGCGTCATGCTGACGCGATGGCGGGCGAGCGGCTCGAGCAGCCGGTGCAGCGCTCCGGGCGCATCGGTGTGGGAAACCGACACGAGCAGCGTCGAGCGATCCCGGCCGCTCGGTGCGAGGAGCTTGCGGCCGAGCACGAGAAAGCGCGTGGAATTATCGGCGCGGTCCTCGATCTGCGCCGCGAGGATCTTCAGGCCGTAGACTTCCGCGGCGGTCTCACCGGCGATCGCCGCCGTGCCGCGCTCGTCGCGCGCGCGCCGCGCGGCCTCGCCGTTGCTCGCGACCGGCACCCGCTCGAGCTCCGGCAGGTGCTCCTGCAGCCAGCCGCGACACTGCGCGAGCGATTGCGGGTGGGAACAGACCCGCTCGATGCGACCGAGTCCGCTCATGGTGCCCATCAGGTGATGGTGAATGCGCAGCTCGACTTCGCCGCAGATTCTGAGGGGCGAGCTCATGAAGCGGTCGAGCGTGTGATTGACCGTGCCCTCGGTCGAGTTCTCGATCGGCACCACGCCGAAGTCCGCCGCCGCCGATTCGACCTCCTGAAACACCTCGTCGATCGAGCCGAGCGGCAGCGCGCGCACCGAGTGTCCGAAGTGCGTGAGGACCGCGGTCTGGCTGAAGGTGGCCTCGGGGCCGAGGTACGCGACCTTGAGCGGCTCCTGCTGGGCGAGGCAGGCGGACATGATCTCGCGGAACAGCCTCAGGATCTCCTCATCGCGCAGCGGGCCGCGGTTGCGCGCCTTGGCGCGGCGCAACACCTCGGCCTCGCGCTCGGGCCGATAGAAGTCGACCGTCCTGCCCTCGCGGCTCTTGGAGATGCCGACGAGCTGCGCCAGGCGGGCGCGCTCGCAGATCAGGCGCTGGATGCTCTCATCGACCTTGTCGATCCGGCGCCTGACTTCCTCGAGCGCGATGCCGGGGGTCGCGGCGGGACTCCCCGGGCTCGGGGCGCGCCGGCGATGGCGGGTGGGAAGCTTGCGAGCCATGTGCGCCGGACCGGCTCAGACGAGCCGCGCGGACAGCACGCCGTCGACGGAGCGGATTCTCGCGAGCAGCTCCGCGCCGACCGGGCCATCGGTGTCGATCAGCGTGAAGGCGTACTCCCCGCGCGAGCGATTCAGCAGATCGGCGATGTTGATGCGCGCGCCGGCGAGGCAGGTCGAGACCTGGCCGACGACATTCGGCACGTTGCGATTGGCGATCGCGAGGCGCGTCGTGCCTGGAACCCGCGGGAGCGCCGCCTCCGGATAATTCACGCTGTTGCGGATGTGCCCGTTCTCGAGAAAGTCCCGCACCTCGTCCGCCGCCATGATGGTGCAGTTCTCCTCGGCCTCGCGCGTGGAAGCGCCGAGATGCGGCAGCGTGACGATCTTCGGGTGATCCTTGATGAGGTTGCTCGGGAAGTCGCATACGTAGGACTGCAGCCGCCCGGCATCGAGCGCCGCGACCACCGCCTGATCGTCCACGATGCCGGGGCGGGAGAAGTTCAGCAGCACCCCGCCCTCGCGCATCAGGCGCAGCCGCGCCTCGTTCATGAGATGGCGCGTCTGCTCGTTGAGCGGCACGTGGACCGTCACGACGTCCGAGCGCGCGAACAGGTCATCGAGCGAGAGCGCCTGCTCGATGCTCGAGGAGAGCTGCCAGGCGCGCTGCACGGTGATCTGGGGATCGTAGCCGAGCACGCACATGCCGAGCGCCTCGGCGGAGTTGGCGACCTCGACCCCGATCGCCCCGAGACCGATCACCCCGAGCGTCCGCCCCGGCAGCTCGAAGCCGGCGAAACGCTTCTTGCCGCGCTCGATCGCCTGCTCGATGGCGGCATCGTCGCCTCCGAGGGAGCGCGCGAACGTCCAGGCCTGGCAGATGTTGCGGGCCGCGAGCAACAGGCTCGCGAGCACCAGCTCCTTCACCGCGTTGGCGTTCGCCCCGGGAGC
>JAKAZP010000198.1 GCA_021815905.1 Pseudomonadota bacterium
ACAAGCCCCTGACGGTCACCGTCGAGGAATCCGAGCGGCTCGCGGCCCTCATCGACCGCGGCGGCGTCCTGTTCGCGCTGACCCACAACTACACCGGCTATCCGGCCGTGCGGGAAGCCCGCGGACGCGTGCGCTCGGGCGCGCTCGGCGAGCTGCGGAAGGTGCTGGTCGAATACAACCAGGACTGGCTCATGGAGCCCCTCGAGCGCTCGGGGAACAAGCAGGCGCAGTGGCGCACCGATCCGGCGCGCGCGGGTGTGGGCGGCTGCGTCGGGGACATCGGCTCGCACGCGGAGAATCTGCTCGAGTTCATGACCGGACAGTCGATCGAGTCCCTGTGCGCCGATCTGACGAGCTTCGTTCCCGGTCGACGGCTCGATGACGACGCCAACATTCTCGTGCGACTCACCGGAGGCGCGAAGGGGACCCTGGTGTGCTCGCAGATCGCCTGCGGGGAGGAAAATGCCCTCGCCATCCGGCTCTACGGCTCCGAGGGCGGCCTCGAATGGCGCCAGCAGGAGCCGAACACGCTGATCCACAAGCCCAAGGGACGTCCCTGGCAATATCTGCGCTGCGGACGGGATTTTCACGAAGCCGCCGCGGTGGCCGCGACGCGAACGCCCCCCGGACACCCGGAAGGCTACATCGAGGCCTTTGCGGTGATCTATCGCGACTTCATCGCGGACGTTCGCCGCGTCGCGGCAGGCGAGCCGCCCCAGCGCAACTACCCCACCGTACACGACGGGGTCCGCGGCCTTAAGTTCATCTCCCGCTGCGTGGAAAGCTCCTCGCGCGGCGCCGTGTGGCTGCGAATCTGACACGCGCCGCCGGACCCTGCGCGCCCGAGGGCACAACCGCCTGAAGGCAGCGGGGCGCGGGCGCCGCGCCCGCCGGCTCAGCCGAACGCCTTGCGCAGTCTCGGCAACACCTGCGCGGCGTAAAGGCGCAGGAAGCGCTCCTGATCCGGACCCGGCGCGTGAAAGACCAGGTGGCGGAAACCGAGCTCCACGTAGGGGCGGATCCGCTCCAGATGCTCCTCGGGATCGCTCGAGACGATCCAGCGCCTGGAGGCGCGCTCGACCGGGAGCTGATCCGCCAGGCGCTCCATCTCGACCGGATCCTCGACCGAGCTCTTCTCTTCCGGACTGAGCGCCAGCGCGGCCCAGCACCGGGTGTCCTCGAGCGCCCGGGCCGGATCGCTGTCGTAGGAAACCTTCATCTCGATCATGAGGTCGACGGAATCCCGCGGACGGCCCGAGGCCTCCCGGCCCGCCGCGACACTCGGCAGCAGCGTCTCGCGATAGAGCTCGAGCCCCTTGCCGCTCGTGCAGATGAAGCCTTCCGCGGTCTCGCCCGCGTACTTCGAGATCAGCGGGCCGGCGCCCGCGACGTAGATCGGCACCGGCCGCGAGGGGCGATCGTAGACGCTGGCATTGCGCGTCCGGTAGAACTCGCCCTCGAAGCTCACTCGCTCCTCGCGCCAGAGTTGACGAATGAGAGCCAGCGCCTCCTTCAGGCGCAGTGTGCGCTCACGCTGCGGCGGCCACTGAATCGCGCTCGCCGGCACTTCGTTGAGCGACTCGCCCGTTCCAACCCCGAGGATCACCCTGCCCGGGTACAGCGTCCCGAGCGTGCCGAACGCCTGCGCCACGATCGCCGGCGCATACCGGAAGGTGGGAGTGAGCACGCTCGTGCCCATGGCGATGCGGGACGTGCGCGCACCGAGTGCGCCGAGCCACGACAGCGCGAATGGAGCATGGCCGCCGGTATGGCGCCACGGCTGAAAGTGGTCGCTGATGAACACCGAGTCGAACCCGAGCTCTTCGGCGAGAACCGAGAACTTCAGCAGCTCCGACGGTCCGAACTGCTCGGCGGACGCTTTGTATCCGAGCTTCAGCATGGGCCTTTCCGAATGTCAGATGCGGGCAACCGGGCACCCCTGGACACCGCTTGCCGGCGCTGCGTCGCGCTCACCCTTGCCGTTCCGGGGCGGCGCGGGTCGCATCGGAACGCGCCACAGCGCGCAGCGTTTCGAGGAAATCGGCCTGAGCCCCGGTCGGGCGCCAGTCCCCGCGCAGCGTCAAGCCGATCTTGCGCACCACTCGCCCGGCCGGATGCGGCAGGGCCACCAGCTCGCCGGCGGCGATCTCGTGGTGCGCCTGCTGCGAGGAGAGCAGCATCACGCGATCGCTCGAGAGCAGCAGCGCGCGCGCGGCGATCAGCGAATTGCACTCGATGGGCGCGGCCAGCGGGCCGCGAGCGGCGCCCCGGAAGAGCTGCTCGAAGTGCCGCCGCAGCGGTGAGCCCGGACGGGGCGCGATCCAGGGAAACTCCGAAAGGACCTCGGGCGCAGCAGCCCGTTGGCCGCCGCGCGTCGACTTCTCGAGCGGATGGCCTCGACGCACGATGATCGCGAGCGGATCCTCGAGAAGGAATTCCTGGACGACATCCGGCGGGACCGCATCGCGCAGCGCCCCGACCAGCACGTCCGCCCGGCCCCGCCGCAGCGCATCGAGCAGGCTCTCGTAGGGGCCGTCGAGAATCGAGATCCGATGGTGCGGCCGGCGGGAGGCGAAGCGAAGAATCGCCTCCGGCAGCATCCGGCTGCGCGCAAGCGGCATCCCCCCGATCACGGTCTGTCCGCAATCGGCGCCGCCGAGGGAGGCGACCTCGGCATGCGCCTGCTCGAGCTCCGCGATCGCGAGCTGCACCTGCAATCCCAGACGCAGCGCCTCGCGCGTCGGTCGCAGGCCGTGACTCGTCGTCTCGAACAGCGGCATCGCCATCCTGCGCTCGAGCTCGCGGGCGGCGCGATGCAGGGTCGCGCGCGTCGTCCCCGCCGAGCGGGCGGCGGGGCCGAACCCTCCGGCTTCGATCACGGCCAGCAACGCTCGCAATTGACTCGAGGTGATCCCGCCGCCCGTCGTTCTCATCCCGCGCGCGTTGGGATTGACCGCCACGACCGCTTCTTCGATGCGCTCGAGCGCTCGGGCCACGCGCGCGGCGCACAGGCGCCCCGCCGCGGTGGGCTCCATGCCCTGAGGCGTCCTTCGAAAGAGCGGCGTGCCGAACTCCCGCTCGACCGCCGCCATCGCCTGCGTCACCGCCGGCTGGCTCAAGTGCAGTGCGCGCGCCGCGGCGCTCACGCTTCCCGTGTCCGTCACGGCCCTCAGGGCGCAGAGATGGCGCAGGTTCGGCAACGCACCCGACATCGGTCGAGCTCCAGGCCTCCGTAATCATTTTCTTATAGCAGCCTGGGCTCCGGGTTGGCGAGCGATCTCGAGCGGCCGTCCCGCTCACCGCGAGTCCCGATCGATGAACTCGCGGACCGAGCGCACCCAGCCCGGACCGTCGGCAATCGGCAGTTCGTGCGCGGCCCCCTGGATGGCGACGCGCCGGCAGCTCGGGATGCGCTCCTCGAAGGGCAGCGCCGCCGACGCCGGGATCAGCCGGTCGCCCTCGGCCCGGATCAGGAGCGTCGGGGCCTTGATCTCCGGCAGCCGCTCCTGCAGGGCGTGCGCATCCGCTGCGGTCCACCGCCCGAGGTTGGTGGCGGCGTTGCGTCCGATTCGCTGCTGCTCGGCGAGGGTCGGCGGAGCCGTCCAGCTCGGATGCTCGCCGTAGAGGATTTGCGCCAGCTCCTGCGGAGCGGGCGGCCGCGCCCCGTGCGAAGCGAAGGCCGACGGTGCCGACAGCACCAGGCGGCTCACGAGCCCGGGGTGGAGAATCGCGAGCCAGCAGGCGACCGCGCAGCCGGCCGACTGGGCCACGACGGCGGCCTCGCCGCCGGCCACGGCACGCACGAATCCGGCGATCACCCGCGTCTCGCTCGCGATGGCGCGGCAATCCCCGAGCGGGGTCTGGTCGAAGCCGGGGCGTGACGGCAGCAGCACGCGATGATGCTCCGCCAGCATCGAGACGAAGGACGCGCCCTGAGGCGGCGCGCCCCCCGCACCGTGCAGAAAGACCAGCGGCAGGCCGCGGCCGGCCTCGAGATAGTGGACCGGGAGGGCCTCGATCTCGACCACCTTGCTCTCCGTCTCGCTCATCGGCCGCCCCCCCCTGCCGCAAAGAATCGCTTCTCTCGTGTCGCGAAGAGCCCGATCCCGAGCGTCTCAATAAGGTTGCTCGAGCATCATGGATGCGGCCTTGGAGGCCTCGGCGATCTCGCGCTGACCGCCCGGATGCATTTGAGCGCGAGTGATGGTGATGCTGGCCTCGATGACGGTGCGCACGCGCTCGTGGCGTCTCCGCATGAACGCATCGAGCGCCTGCGACACGGAATCCGATCCGGAGACGCATTGCGCGAGCACCACGGCGTCCTCGATCCCCATGGCCGCGCCCTGCGCCAGCGTCGGGGGGCCGGCATGCGCGGCATCTCCGATGATGACGATGCGGCCATGATGGCGCGGCGCCCGAAGAGCCACGGTCGCGAGCGGCCGATACGTGACGTCACCGGGTCTGTGGGACAGGTGCGGCAACAGTCGAGCGGGGAAACCCGGCACGCCGCCGATGCGCTCGACCAGGCGCGCCGCGACCGCGGGCTCATCCGGGGCGGGCGCGTGGCTGTTCTGATCGACGACGTAGAGGTACGTGTCGCCCCGAAGCGGCGCATAGCCGATCGTCCCGACACGACCTCCGAACATCTGACTGACATCGTGAAGCTGAATGCCGAGGATGAGCGCCCGCCAAACACCCTCATCGAGCGCGATGGGTTGCGCGTGCTCAGGGAAGACGATGGCGCGTACGCGCGAGTGGATGCCATCGGCCCCCACCAGCAGATCGGCCGCAAAGCGCCGACCGTCGGCCAGCTCGGCCGTCGTGGTCCTGGAGTCCTGCACGACGCCCGCCACTTCGGCATCCGGGATGAGTGACACACCGGCATCGGCCGCGCCCGCGAGCAGCACGGAGTGCAGCTCCGAGCGCCGGATGCCCAGGTAGCCGGGCCATGGCGAATTGCAGTATCGCACGGTCGGACGCGAGGCCACGAGCGCGCCATCGGGCGCATAGACCGAGATCGTGTCGACCCCCACGCCCCGGTCGAGGCAGGCCTGCGCCAGGCCGATCTCCCCCAGCGCGTTCATCGCATTCGACTGGATGCCGATGCCGATCCCTCCGTCGTCGGTGATCGTCGGTTTGCGCTCGAGCAGCGTCGCACGAATGCCGCGCAGCGCCAGGGCGCGCGCGCAGACCAGACCCACGATCCCGCCGCCCGCGATCACTACAGAGGAGATTGCAGCCATTCTTGCGCCTCCGCGGTTGCGGACGATAGTCTGATACACGTGGCAGGCCGATGCGAGCACAATTGCCGCCAGCGCGCGACTTCGTATTCAATTCCTTATGGCCATCTCCGTTTTGCAATTGCGCCGCCCATCACTCGGGTTGCGCAGACCTCGACGCGCTCCCCGGAGA
>JAKAZP010000199.1 GCA_021815905.1 Pseudomonadota bacterium
CTGCGGGGGCGGGCACAGGCGCCGCAGGCGCTCCGCGGCGATCGCGTCGGTGCGCGGATCGAGCAGCGGCATCACGATCGCGCCATTGGCGAAATAGAAATTGACGTAGCTCGCCGCCAGCCGATCGCCGGCCCGGCGCGCCTTGATGTCTCCCCCGGGCGCGAGTCCGCCTGCCTCCTCAGCGGTCATGTGGAAAGGGCCCGGCATCGGCAACGGGGTGACTTCGAGAGGGCGGCCCGCGGCGTCGCGCGCCGCGCGCAGACGCTCCCAGGCATCGAGCGAGATGGGATATTGGGGATCGCTCTTCTCGTCCGGAAGGTTGAGGACCACCTTGCCCGGGGCCACGAAGCAGGCGAGATTGTCGATGTGGCCGCCGGTCTCGTCCTCGTAGACGCCGCGACCGAGCCAGATGACGTGGCTCACCCCGAGATACTCCCGCAGCGCGCTCTCCATCCGCTCACGCGTCATGCCGGGGTTGCGATTCGGATTGAGCAGACACTCCTCCGTCACCAGCGCCGTGCCCTGGCCGTCGACGTGGATCGCGCCGCCTTCGAGGATGAGCGGCGGGCGATAGCGTCGCCGCCCCTGGCGCTCGAGCACCCGCGCCGCGACCGCCTCATCGAGGTCGCAGGGCCGGTACAAGCCGCCCCAGGCATTGAAGCGCCAGTGCACTCCCCGGGCTGCCTCACCCGCGCGCGTCACGAAGGTGGGCCCGACATCGCGCATCCACGAGTCATCGTGCGGCAGGGCGAGCGTGCTCACGCCGCTTGCGGCGAGCTGCCCCTGCGCGCGCGGCAGGTGCCCGGGGCTCACCCCCACGGTGACCGGCTCGAAGCGGCCGATGGCGGCCGCAACCGCCGCGAACGCCGCCTGCGCCGGCGCCGCCCGCTCGCGCCAGTTATCGGCCCTCTCGGGCCAGAGCATCAGACATTGCTCGTGCGGGTCGAACTCCGCGGGCATGCGAAAGCCGTCGGCCGCCGGCGTGCCCGGCAGGGTCTCGCCGAACTCGTCGCGCGTCATCGGCGCAGCTTGCTGTGCCTGAAGCCGTAGAGCGCGTAGATCAAGCCGCCGAGGAACGTCCAGACCACCAGCCGGATCCACGTCGCCTCGGAGAGGAACTTGGTCATCCCCAGGCAGACGAGCGCCCCGAGCGGACACAGCAGCCACGCCCACGGCACGCGGAACGGGCGGTGCGCCTGCGGGCGCGTGTGGCGCATGACCAGCACCCCGATGCAGACGACGGCAAACGCCAGCAGGATGCCGATGGAGATCAGATCCGCCAGCACATCGAGCGGGAACACCGCGGCGATCAGCGCGGCGCCGATTCCCGTGATCACCGTCGCCACGTGCGGGGTCTTGAAGCGCGGATGACAGCGGCTCATCGCCGGCGGCAGCAGGCCGTCGTCCGCCATCGACAGCAGGATTCGCGGCTGGCCCAGGATCGAGGTGAGGATGACCGAGGTCATGCCGATGATCGCCCCGAGGATCACCAGGGATTTGAGCCAGGAAAGCGCCGGATGCGCATCGAGCGCCACCGCGACCGGAGCGGCCACGTTCAGCTTGAAGTAAGGCACCATTCCGGTGACGGTCGCCGCCATCGCGACGTACAGCAGGGTCGAGATCACGAGCGTGCCGATGATGCCGAGCGGCAGGTCGCGCTGCGGATTGCGCGCCTCGAGAGCGGTGGTCGAAGCGGTGTCGAAGCCGACGTACGAGAAGAAGATGATCGCCGCGCCCTGCATGACACCGCTCCAGCCGAAGTGGCCGGAGACGCCGGTGTTGGGCGGAATGTACGGATGCCAGTTGCCCGGATCGATGAACTTCAGTCCCGCGACGACGAAGATCACGATCACCGCGACCTTCAAGGTCACCATCACGTTGGTGATACGCGCGGTCTCCTGAATGCCGACGTAACACAGCGCGCTGAGCGCCGCCACGATCAGCACGGCCGGCAGGTTCATGATGGCGCCGGTCGCCACCAGGTGTCCGGCCGCGTCCTGTTGGATCGGCGCGTTGATCCACATCGCCGGCAGATGGATTCCCCAGCCGGCGAGCAGGTTGGCGACGTACGCCGACCAGCTCACCGCCACCGCCGAGGCGGAGATGCCGTATTCGAGCAGCAGATTCCAGCCGATGAACCAGGCCATCACTTCCCCGAGCGTGGCGTACGTGTAGCTGTAGGCGCTGCCCGGGACGGGCAGGAACGCCGCGAACTCCGCGTAGCACAGCGCGGCGAGCCCGCTGCCGAAAGCGGCGATGAGCAGTGAGATCGTGATCGCCGGCCCCGACTGGTTGGCCGCCACGGTTCCCGTGAGCACGAATACACCCGTGCCGACGGTGGCGCCGATGCCGATGGCCATCAGCGCCCACACCGACAGCGTCTGCTTCAGGCGCCCGGCGCCGGCGGCATCCGGCGCGAGCACCGGATGCACGGCGAAGAGCTTGCGCAGCAGGGTCTCGCGTCCTCGCCGCCCCGGCGTACCGCTGTCTGTGGCGTTGTACATCGGGCAAGTGTCTCATGAATCGTCCACCCCGCGCAGCGCTCGCCGGCTCTCCTCCCCGGGGGCGACCGCCGGTCGGCGCCTCGCCCCTGTGCTAGCATTTCGCTCCCGGCCGCGCCGCCGGCCCGGTCCACCGCGTCATTCCTCGAGGAGAACCCGCCACATGTCAACGGCAGCACCCCTTACGGTCACGCCGCCCGCCGCAGGGGCGAAGATCACCATTCGCGACGGCAAGCTCCTCGTCCCGGACAACCCGATCATTCCCTTCATCGAGGGCGATGGCACGGGCCCGGACATCTGGCGCGCCAGCGTGCGCGTGCTGGACGCGGCGGTGCGCAAGGCCTACGGCGACCGTCGCAAGCTCCACTGGATGGAGGTGTTCGCGGGCGAGAAGGCGAACCGGCGGTTCAACAGCTGGCTGCCCGATGAGACCGTCACCGCCTGCCGCGACTATCTGGTCGCGATCAAGGGCCCGCTCACGACGCCGGTCGGCGGGGGTATCCGCTCGCTCAACGTGGCCCTGCGCCAGCTGCTCGATCTCTACGTATGCCTGCGCCCCGTGCGCTGGTTCAAGGGCGTGCCCTCGCCCGTGAAGCATCCGGAGAAGGTCGACATGGTGATCTTCCGCGAGAACACCGAGGACATCTACACCGGGATCGAGTTCGAAGCCGGCACGGCGGAGAACCGCGAGTTCCTCGCGCTGCTCAAGCAGCATTTCCCCAAGGCCTACGGCAAGATCCGCTTTCCGGAGAGCTCGGGTATCGGGCTGAAGCCGGTGTCGAAGGAAGGCTCGGATCGGCTGATCCGCTCGGCCATCCGCTACGCGGTCGAGAACCGGCGCCGCAGCGTCACGCTCGTGCACAAGGGCAACATCCAGAAGTTCACCGAAGGCGCATTCCGCAACTGGGGCTACCAGCTCGCCGAGCGCGAGTTCGCCGCCGAGACCTATACCTGGGAGCAGTGGGAGCGCACCAAGGCGGCCACCGGCGAGAAAGCGGCCAACGCGCAGATGGATGCCGCGCGGGGCGCCGGTCGCGTCATCATCAAGGATGCGATCGCCGATATCGCGCTGCAGCAGGTGCTCACCCGTTCCGAGGAGTTCGACGTGATCGCGACGCTCAACCTGAACGGCGACTATCTCTCCGACGCGCTCGCCGCCCAGGTCGGCGGCATCGGCATCGCCCCGGGAGGCAACATCAATTATCTGACCGGGCATGCGGTGTTCGAGGCGACCCACGGCACTGCGCCGAAGTACGCCAACCTCGACAAGGTCAATCCGGGCTCGGTGATCCTCTCGGGCGAGATGATGCTGCGCTACATGGGATGGACCGAGGCCGCCGACGCGATCATCACCGCGATGGACCGGACCATCGGTCAGAAGATCGTGACGTACGACTTCGCCCGCCTCATGGAAGGCGCGACCGAGGTCTCGACCTCCGCCTTCGGTGATGCGCTGATCCGCAACATCTGAGGGCGCCGTTGCGCATGACACTCCTCGACTGGGCCCGCAAGGTGCAGGCGATCGCGCAGACCGGGCTCGCCTTCACCCAGGACCCCTTCGACCGCGAGCGCTACACCCAGCTTCAGGATCTCGTCGCCTCGGTCCTCTCATCCGAGCTCGAGATCCCGGTGGCGAAAGCCAGGGCCTTCTGGGAGGGCGAAGACGGCTACGCCACGCCCAAAGTGGACGTGCGCGGCGGCGTATTCGAGGGCGATCGCGTGCTCCTCGTGCGCGAGCGCTCGGACGGCAAGTGGACGCTGCCCGGCGGCTGGGTCGACGTCAATGACTCGCCTTCGGATGCGGTCGCGCGCGAGATTCTCGAGGAATCCGGGTATCGGGCACGGGCCGTGAAGCTCGCCGCCCTGGTGGACAAGCGCCGCCATCCGCATCCGCCGGGAATCCATCACATCTACAAGCTGTTCTTCGTGTGCGAGCGCACGGGCGGCGCCCCCGCCCCGAGCATCGAAACCGATGCGGTGCAGTTCTTCCCGGTGCGCTCGCTCCCGGAGCTGTCCACGGGGCGCGTGCTGCGCCCGCAGATCGAGCGGCTGTATCAGCACCGTCTTCATCCGGAGCTGCCGACGGATTTCGACTGACCCGCGGCGGAGCGCGCCGCGCGCCCGTGCCTCATACTCCCGCCCGAGTGAAGCGATGGGGAGCCAAGATGGATCCGGACCGGGATGCCGAGCTCAGCGCCCGCCTGATCGCCGATTCCTTCGTGGCGTACAACGCGGAGTTTCGCGCCGTCACGCGCCGTGCGCCGGTGCGCTTCGACGCGCGTGACTGGAAGGGCGGTCAGCGCGACGCCGTCGAGCGGATCGAGCTTTACGACCGTTTCGTCAACCGCACCCTGGCCGAGCTCGGCGCGCGGCTCGGCGAGCGCGCCCGGGATCGGGAGCTCTGGAGGGAGATCCGCGGCGCCTTCGCCGCCCGCATCGAGGAACTGCCCGATGCCGAATTCACCAGGACGTTCTTCAGCTCGATCAGCCGGCGGCTGTTCGGCACGGTCGGGGTGGCGCCCGATATCGAGTTCGTCGCCACGGACCTCGATCCGCTCGCGCACCTCGCTTCCACGGTGGTGACCAACACCTACCTCAACCACGGTTCTCTCGCGCTGCTGTTCGAGGATCTGCTCGGAGACGTGCGCTTCCGCTCGCCCTGGAGAGACCTCGACAACAGCATCCGTCACGTGACGAGCGAGGTCGAGGCGCGCCTCGCGCGCCTCGGAGGCGTGGGCGCCGTCGAGCGTATCGAGGTGATCAGGCCCGTGTTCTATCAGGTGTCGCGGGCTTACGTCGTCGGCCGGATCATGGGTCCCGGATGCTTCCTGCCGCTCGTCATCGCCCTCAGGAATGCGGACGGAAGGGTGCTGGTTGATG
>JAKAZP010000200.1 GCA_021815905.1 Pseudomonadota bacterium
GCAGCTCGGGCAGTGCCGCCCGCCAGTTGCCCTGGACCACGTTGGGAGGCGTCTCGAGCACCACGGCGCGCAGCACGTCCGCGATCGCTTCCAGTCGCTCGCCGTATTCATCGAGCCGCTCCGCGTCCGCGGTCGAGAATTTCCCGACCTCCGCCCGGGTGCGATCGGCGCCGATGGCGAGGTAGCGGCCGTCGGCCGTGGGCAGAAAATTGGCGAGCCGGCGCTCGACCACGCGCAAGCCGTGCGCGGGAAGGTCGAGGTCCCGAATGACCTTGGGATTGAGGAGCGAGACGGTATAGGAAGCCACGGAGTTGCGGAATCCGGGATGGAACTCCTCGGTCACCGCGGCGCCGCCGACCACGGCGCGCCGCTCGAGCACCGTGACCTTGAGTCCCGCCGCCGCGAGGTAGGCGGCGCACACGAGCCCGTTGTGGCCGCCGCCGACGATGATGACGTCGCGCTTCTCAGTGGGCATGGCGGATGAAGCTCCATCCCCTGCCGGGGGCCCGGAGCCGACGGCTCTCGGGGATCAGGGATCGCATGCGCCGGCCGAAGCCGCGCAGGCACACCTCGTTCTCCCCGAGCGGCCCCACGGTGTAGCTCTCACAGCGCATTCCGGCCTGCACGCGCTCGATGAGTCTTGTGTCCTCGCGGTTCACCTCCCGGTTGATGCGCCAGTTGAGATAGCGCGCCGCGCGCATCTCACGGCGCTCGTCGGAGTGCACGTAAGGGATCTCGCGGATCAGGCTCTCGGTGGGGGAGATCGGCAGGAACTGCATGAAGTCGATCTGGTCGGGATAGATGTCGAAGGCGATGTTGGGCCAGAGCTTGAAATAGGTCCAGAGGCGCTGCCGCTTCTCCGGCAGATGCGGCACCTTCGGGAGAAAGGCCTGATAGCGCCGCTCGGACCACTTGCTCGAGGGTGCCTCCCGCAGCGAGCCCCACATCTTGTCGACCCAGGGCTGCGCCTCGATGCCATAGCCCAGGCCGAAGAGGCGAGTGAGTCCGGGGTGCGCCACGGGGATGTGCAGCCCGTCGCAATAGTTGTCCGCGATGTTCTTCCAGTTGACGGGGCGGGGGCGCAGCGTCACCCTGCCGTGCGGCACCAGCTCCTCCAGGCGATACTCCGCCAGCTCCCCGGCATACGGCGCAAGCATCTCGCGCACGCTCGGCAGGCCCGGGGCGAGGCGCACGAAGATGAAGCCCATGAAGATCTCGTGCTCGATGGGCGCAAGTCCGTGCCGCGCGAGGTCGAGGCCCTTGAACGCCTCGCGCTGCGGCAGCGACATGAGCCGGCCATCCAGGCCGTACGTCCAGGCGTGATAAGGGCAGGTGATCCTGCGGCCGCAGTGACCCTTGGGCTCATCGAGCAGCCGCGCGGCGCGATGCCGGCAGGCATTTTGGAAGCTGCGGATCCGGCCGTCCTCGCCGCGCAGCACGATGATGCCCTGCCCGAGGAACTCGAGCGTGTGGTAGTCGCCGCTCGCCGGCACGTCGTTGACGTGACAGACGACCTGCCAGCTCGAGCGAAAGATCCGCTCCTTTTCGACCTCGAAGAATTCGGGATCCTGGTAGATCCAGGCCGGCAGGCTGACGCTCTCCTCGTGCGCGAGCGGGGCGATGTCGATCGGATCGGCGCTCATCGCGCGGGCCTCGGGATTTGCCACTATTGAACAACTGTACAGAAACGACTCGGGCGCGGTCAAGGGCGCGGATCTGAGCGCGCCCGCCGGCCGGCGGGCGCGCGGGTGACCGGGCCGGGAGGCTAGGCGAGGTCGTTCCGCACCAGCTCGCCCGAGCGCATGATGAGCTTCAGATAACGCCCGCTGGCGGCCAGCAGCCCGATGTCCTTGAGCGGATCGCCGTCCACCACCAGAAGATCCGCATCGGCCCCCGGCCTGATACAACCCAGCGTTTCGCTCCGCTGGAGGATCGAGGCGTTCACCGAAGTCGCCTGCCGCAGGATCTCGAGCGGCGTGAACACCTCGCGACGGATGGTGAACTCGCGGCACTGCTGCAGGTAGGTCTGCCCGAGCAGATCGGTCCCGAACCCGAGTTTGACGCCGGCCCGGCGCATCGACTCCATGCCGGTGATCGCGCGCTCGAACGCATATTGCGCCTTCTCCTGGCTCCGTGGCGGGAATCCGAGCTGCTTGCCGAGGTCGATGAGCGCGAAAATGATGGCCATGGTCGGGATGACGAACGCGCCATTCTCGGCGACGAAGCGCGCGGTCTCATCATCTATCAGGGTGCCGTGCTCGATGCACCGGACGCCGTACCCGACGCAGCGCCGGACGGCGCTCGCGGGATGACAATGCGCGGAGGTGTAAGTGCGCCGTTCGGCCGTCTCGTTGACGATCGCCCGGATCTCATCCTCGCGATACTGGTTCATCCAGATGGGATCGGTCGGGGAGGCGACGCCCCCTGAGCCCATGATCTTGATGCAGTGCGCTCCCCGGCGCAGCTCCTCCCTCGCCGCCCTGACACAGGCATCGACGCCGTCGGCGATCACGCACAGCGAGTTGCTCGCGCCGCAGGCGCAGTCGTGCTCTGCCATCTGCCGGAAATCGCCGTGGCCGCCGGTCATGGAGATCATCCGGCCGGCGTAGAGCAGCCGCGGCGCGCGGATGAGCCGGTCCTCGATCGCGCGCCAGAGACTGTAGTCGCCGCCGCCGATGTCCCGGACCGTCGTGAAGCCGCAATCGAGCGCGAATCCGAGCATCCTGGCGGCATGCGCCGTGCGATAGGCCTCTCCGGCGAGGTCCACTTTCTGCACGTTCACATCGCAGCCGTACGCGTGGATGTGCGCGTCGATGAGCCCCGGCATCAGGGTGCGGCCGCCGACGTCGAGGGTGAGCGCATCGCGCGCGCTGATCGGCGCGCGCGAGATCTCCCGGATGACGCCGCCCTCGATGAGCAGCTGCATACCCTCCTCGCAATCTTCGCTCGCGCCATCGAAGACGCGGGCGTTTCTGAGCAATATGCCGGCCATCGCCTCACCTCTCGAGGAAGTCGAATCGGAAGCCCGGACGTATTCTACTCCGCGGCCAGCGCGAGCTTCGCAGCGAGTCGCTGGAACTTGCCTGCGGCGGGGACGCTGCACCCCGTGACCGCGCGCCCGATCAGACTCGAACGTCCCACGTGACCATTGCCTGCCCCGACTGCGGCACCTTGGTGGGCATACCCCCCGTGCCTCGACACAGCGACGCCTTCCGCGCGCGCTGCGCGCGCAACCTCGAGAGCACGCGCGGGCGCAGCGTCAACGCGGCGCTCGCCTGCGCGGTGGCGACGCTGTTGCTTATCCTGGCCCTCAACACCCTGCCGCTCATCAAGGTGACGGTCTACGGGGAACAGTCCGAGGGCCTCCTGATCACGGGGATCGCGCATCGGTGGCATCAGGGACGGACCCTGCTCGCGGGACTGAGCGGGCTGTTCGTGATCGTCGTGCCGTTCGTGCAGCTCGTGCTCCTCGCGACCGTCCTGGCGGCGATCCGCCTCGGCGTCAAGCCGCCCCGGCTCGGGCGGGTGTTTCGCTGGGGAATCTGGCTCGAGCGCTGGGCCATGGTGGACGTGTCGCTGGTCGCGCTCGGCGTCGGGTTCTATTGCCTCAACGTCATCGAGAAGATCGACCTGCGGTTCGAGCCCGGCGGTTTCTGTCTCATCGCCGCCGGCATTCTCGCGATGCTCTCCCGCGCGAGCCTCGACGAGCGCGCCGTCTGGCAGACCATCGGCGGCGATTCCGGCTCGCGCCCACGCGCGCCCCGCTCGGCTGCAGGGCCTGCGACCTCGTTCAGCCGCACCTTGCCGAAGGTGCGCCCTGTGCGCGCTGCGGCGCCAATGTGCGCTCGAGGAAGCGCAACGCCGCGCGGTGGACCGTGGCGATGCTCGCCGCCTCCTTTCTGCTGCTCTTTCCCGCCAACCTCTTTCCCAGGAACGTCACCACCGCGGCGTTCGGCGGCCGGATCGCCTACACCAACTTCGGCTACGAGCGCGAGCTCTGGCACCTCGGGCTGTGGCCGCTCGTCGACTTCGGCGCCTTCGGCACGGAGGCCGTCGCCTGGGGCGCCACGGCCTTCATCGTCATGGTGCTGCTCGTCATGCTGTCCGCGCGCGCGTTCGATCCGCGCCTCATGTGGGATGCGGCGGGGCGAGCCCCGCTCAGCGGCTGTTCTCGAGGGCCCAGATGACCGCCCGCTGCATCAGCTCGGTGCCACTGCGCAATTCGAGCTTGGCGCGGATACTCTCCCGGTGCGACTCGATGGTGTGGACGCTCAGGCGCAGTTCCTCGGCGATTTCCCGCGTGTTCCTGCCGCGCCCGATCCGCTCGAACACCTGCAGCTCGCGGTTGGAGAGGGCTTTCGGGCCGCGAAGTCCCGCGGTGCCCGCCAGCGCCTGATTCGCAAGTCGCCGCGTGAGCTCCGCGTTGCGTAGCGAATTGCGGGCCGGGTCGGCATCCGGCAACGGCACGTCGATCCCACGACCGATGATCTCGTCGGGACCATAATCGAACAGGCACGTCGCGGCCCTGTTGAAGGGGATGATCCTGTTCTGCGCATCGGTCGTCAGCACGGCGTCCGCGGTTGCATCGAGCACGGCGCGGCGAGATCCGCGTGCGAGGACAGCAGCAGATAGCCGCCCGGTTTGAGCGCAAAGTGCAGCAGCAAGGCGAGCCGCGCGGGAGCATGCGCGTCATCCGGCGGCGGCAACCGGCGGTAGACGATCAGATCGAGATTGGAGATCGGCGGGTCTTCGAACAGATCGTGCCGGGCAAAGACGATCACCTGGCGCAAGGCGGCCGACACCTGAAATCGATGCGCCGCGCAGGGAGCGAAGAATCGCTGCAACCGCTTCGGCGAAACCGCGCTCAGGGCGCTTACCGGATAGACGCCCTGGCGTCCCGCCTGGAGAGTCTCCGGATCCGTGTCCGTCGCGAAGATCTTGAGCGCCGGGGGCTTGCCCGCGGCGGCGAGGCGCTCGAGCAGCAGCATCGCCACCGAATAGGCCTCCTCTCCGGTGGCGCAGCCGGGTACCCACACTTTGACGGGCGAGTACGGGCCGGCTCCGGCGGTCAGACCCGGGAACGCTCGAATCGCGAGCGCATCGAGGGCGCCGCGCTCGCCGAAGAAGCCTGCCTGAGTCCTTGATTTCTCGGGTCGCGGGCGGCCCACCCGGCCCGGCCGCGCCATCGCCTGCGGTTTGCGGCGTTCCGAGCGGCTCACGGACGCGAGTCGCGCCGCGCCTCGCCGTGTATCCCGTGCCATTTCGGGGCTTCTTGAGACCGACCGAGACTGTCGAGCTTACCCGCAGCGGCTGCCCGGGCAAGTCCCACCGCCCCGAAGTCGGAACCGCCCC
>JAKAZP010000201.1 GCA_021815905.1 Pseudomonadota bacterium
CGAGCGATGCGCAGCGGCTGCCCTCGGCGGCCGATCGCGGCGCGCTGCGCTGGACGCGCCGGCTCGTGGCGCTCATCGCCGCGCTCTTCGCGCTCGCGCTCGCGGTGCTCGCCGTGGGAGCGGCGACTTCCGTGCGAGGGACGCCAAGGACCGTCGCGCTCGAGGTGGCCCCGTACGCGCTCGCGGCGCTGGCGGCGCTCGCCGCCGCGATCGTCGGTCTGCGCCGCGCCGCGCAGGCGCAGCGCCGCGGCTACGTGCTGCGCAGCTTCGCCTGGACGTACGCGGCCTACGTGACCGCTTTCTGCGTGAGCGCGCTCGCGGTCTTTCCGACGGTCGATCGGTGGCAGGATCTGCCGGCGCTCGCGCGCCGCATCCACGTCGAGTCGGAGCACCGCGACCTGGCGCTGCTCGATCCCGACGAGACCACGATCGCCATGCTCGACCTCGGGCTGCGAACGCGCTTCGTGTCCCTGGAAACCAACGCCGCGTCCGTACGGCACGTCGTCGGCGGCTGGTTCGCCGGGCACGGCCCGCGCGCGCGCGTGCTGGTGCTGCTTCCCGGACACGCCCGGGGTGAGCTGACACCGCTGCTCGAGCGGGTGCGCCTGGTGGGCCGCGGCGGCGCGGGCTACGGCGTCGCCGGCGATCTGCAGGCCGAGGGCATCGCGCGGATCGTGCGCCGTTATCGCCTGCCGCAGGGGCGGCGCTACGCGCTGCTCGCGCCGCCGGCGGGGCCGATGTCGGTGCGCCGCGAGGCGCGCTGAGGGTGTCCGGCCGTTCAGGCCGGCCGGCGGTAGGCGCGCTTGCCGCCCGATTTCTCGAGCAGACGCACGCCCGTGATCTCGATGTCGTGGGAGAGGGCCTTGCACATGTCGTAGATGGTGAGCGCGGCCACCGACGCACCGGTCAGCGCCTCCATCTCCACGCCCGTGCGATGGTGCACCGAGACGCGGCACCGTATGCGGATCTCGCCGCCGCGCCGATCCTCGATCTCGATCGAGCAGTGCTCGATCCCGAGCGGATGACAGAACGGAATCAGCTCATGGGTGCGCTTCGCGGCCATCACGCCCGAGACGATCGCCGTGTCGAACACCGGCCCTTTGCGGGTTCGATGACCGCTGCGACGGAGCTCGGCGGCGACATTCCGCGGCAGGAGCACCCGCGCCTCCGCGATCGCTTCGCGGGCCGTCACTTCCTTCGCGCCCACATCGACCATCGCGGGACGATTGCGCTCATCGAGGTGGGAAAGACGCCTCGCCATCAGCCACCGATGTAGAACATCTCGATCTTGCGCTCGCTTCCCGGGGGATGGCTCGCGCGCTGCTCGCTGTAGCGGTCTTCACGGCCGAGCCACAGGCGCCGCAGCAGCGCGAGCAGCTCGTCGTCGCTCGCGCCGCCGCGAAGCGGCTCGCGCAGGCTCGCGCCCTGCGTGGCGAACAGGCAGGTATACAGCACCCCGTCCGACGACAGCCTCGCGCGCGTGCAGTCGCCACAGAAGGGCTGCGTCACCGAGGAGATGAAGCCGACCTCGCCCTGCCCGTCGCTGAACAGGTATCGCTCGGCGACCTCGCCGCGATATTCACGGTCGATGCTCTCGAGCGGCCAGCGCGCGGCGATCCGCTTCAGGAGCTCTCTCGAGGGCACGACCCGCTCGGGGCGCCAGTCGTTGCGGTTGCCGACGTCCATGTACTCGATGAAGCGCACCACGACGCCCGAGCCACGAAAGCGCTCGATGAGCTCGAGCGCCCCCTCGTCGTTCAGGCCGCGCTGGATCACGGCGTTGATCTTGATCGGCTCGAGGCCCGCCTGGCGCGCCTGGGCGATGCCCTCGAGCACGTCCTCGAGTCCGCCGAAGCCACCGCTCATTCGCCTGAAGACCTCCGGATCGAGACTGTCGAGGCTCACGGTGACCCGCCGCAGCCCGGCGGCGCGCAGCTCGAACGCGTACTTCCCGAGCAGCACGCCGTTGGTGGTGAGCGCGATGTCCTCGATGCCATCGATTCCCGTGAGATCGCCGATGAGCTCGGTCAGTGCCGGCCGCAACAGCGGCTCGCCACCGGTCAGACGGAGCTTTCTCACGCCGAGTCGTGCGAACAGCCGGGCCAGCCGGACGATCTCATCGAACGACAACCGCTCGTGCGAGGTGAGGAAGCGATATTTGTCGTGGAACGTCTCCCGCGGCATGCAATAGGGGCAGCGGAAGTTGCAGCGGTCCATGACCGAGATCCGCAGGTCGCGCATCGGCCTGCCGCGCCGATCGCGCGGCTCGGCCGGCTTTACGGGCAGGGGCAGAATGGTCTCTCGAGTCATGGGTCTCAGCTTAACCAGCCGGCGCGGGTAAAAGCCACCTACCACCTGAAGAGGCGGGTGACGAAGCCCTTGGCGTAGGTGTTCGGACCCGGTGGCAGCTCCACGAACCCATCGGTGCCGGCGAGGGAGGTGAAGTCCCCGGACCCGTGGGTGGGTTGAGGCACGGCCCAGCTTCGCCCCCACTCGTCGCATTCGATCCTCACCGGCAGAAAGCGCGTGACCTCGGCGGCCACGGTGACCGGGGCCGCCATGGCGATTTTCTCCGCCCGGCAGGCTGCCCGCCCCTGGCTCGCTGCGAGCGCGGGCAGCACGTAGCGCGAGACGCACACCGCGGTCGAGACGGGGTTTCCCGGCAGGCCGAACACGGCGGAGCCCGAGCCGGAGATTCCGAACCACAACGGCTTCCCGGGGCGCTGAGCCACCTTGTGGAAGACGCAGCGCACCCCGAGCTCCTCGAGCGCGCGCGGGACGAGATCGAGCTTGCCCATGGAGACGCCGCCGCTCAGGACGAGCACGTCGTGCGTCTCGAGGTGAAACTTGAGCCGCCGCTTGAGCTCGGCGGCGTCATCGGCGATGTGGTCGTCCGCCACCCGCAGGTGGCCGTGCAGCCGCAGCGCCGCGGCGATGGCGTAGGCGTTGGAGCGGCGCACCTGGTGGCCCAGGATGGGCTCGCCGGGCTCCACCAGCTCGTTGCCCGTCGAGACGACGACGAGCATCGGCTCGCTGCTCACCCGCACGCGCGCCATGCCGGCCGAGGCCGCAATCGCGATCTCCGGCGCGCCGAGGCGAGTGCCGACCCCGAGCAGCAGTGCGCCCTGGCGCGTGTCGCTGCCGCGCCGGTGCACGTTCTGTCCGGGCTCGAGGGTCGGATGCTCCGCGAGCTGCGCTTCCTGCCCCTGCACGACGATCTGCTCGACCGGCACCACGGAATCGCAGCCCGCCGGCAGCGGCGTGCCGGTCATCACCTCGATGCAGTGATCGCGGCCGGCGAGAGTCACCGGCACGTCTCCGGCCGCCTGCATCGTTTGAATGCGCAGCCGCCGCACTCCCGCGCGCACGGCGGTGCTGTCGAGAGCGATGCCGTCCATCGTCACGCGATCGAACGGCGGCTGGTCGCGCTCGGCGTAGACGTTCTCCCGAAGCACCGCCCCCGCGCATTGGGCCAGCGGCAACGACTCGATCGGCAGACACGTCAGGTGCTGCGCGATCAGCTCGTCTGCCTGCGCGGGCGTCAGCAAATTAGCCCGACTTCCCCTGTCGCGCCTTGAAGATCTTCACCTGGGCGTTGAACCGGTCGGCGACCGCGTGCAGCTGGTCCACGGCGGCGTTGTGTTTCTGGATCTCGATCGCCTGGATCTCCGCCTTCTGCTTCTTGGAGAGCTTGGCACCCGCTTGTGCCACCGCCGAGTCGCGCTCGAGCTTGATGCAGGAGAGGTACCCCATCATGCGCTGGTTGTAGGAGTTCACCGTCTTCATGCCGGCGAGCATCTGTTTCAAGGTCGCAGTGCTGCCGTCCGGAAGGCGGCCGGGCGCATGAGGATAGGCGCAGTCGGCGTAGGCCGGTGAGAAAGCAAGCGCCGCGACGGCGGCCCCCGCGAGAAGCAGTTTCATAAGAGTCCCTCGGTTGATCGATTCGAATATCTTAAGAGCGACGGCTCGTTCGGGCTACCGGGCGCGCGCCAGGGCGTCGCCGCGGGGTTCTCCGCTGAGCAGGCTCGGGCGGCCGATACAGATCGCACTCGAAAGTATGGTCATTGACGACGCCCACTGCCTGCAGGTAAGCATAAACGATCGTCGAGCCCACGAAGCGAAACCCTCTCCTGCGAAGGTCGGCGGATATCCGGTCGCTGAGAGCGGTGCGCGCCGGGACCTGAGCGCGCGTCCGCCGGCCATTGAGTACCGGCCGCCCCCCGACCCAGCGCCAGAGATATCGGCTGAAGGAGCCGAATTCGCGCTGCACGGCGAGAAAGGCGCGGGCATTGCTCACCGTCGATTCGATCTTCAGACGGTTGCGCACGATGCCGGGATCCCGCAGCAGCGCGGCGCGCCGTCGGGCGTCGAACCGGGCCACGCGGGCCGGATCGAACCCCGCGAAGGCCCGCCGATAGGCGGCGCGCTTGCGCAGAATGGTCGACCAGGAAAGTCCCGCTTGGGCGCCCTCGAGGGTGAGCATCTCGAACAGCATACGGTCGCGGCGCACGGGCCGACCCCACTGCCGGTCGTGGTAGCGCGCGTACTCGCGGTCCGCCGCGGGGACCCAGTGGCACCGGCGCGGCGCGCTCGAGCGGCGCTCGGCCGCCATTTTGCCTGCGCTCATGGGGCGCCCATCTTCGCCGAAGCGCCCGCACCGAAGTCAAGAGGCGCCGTGGGCGGTCGCCCCAATCGCCGCCGGGCGGGGCGCGCGTTGTCCGTGGCGTCCGCGGTGCTCTCCTGGACGGGCGCCCGCGAGCGCGGCACCCTCCCGCGCCCCGGAGGGCGTGCCGCAGCCTCCCCGCCGAGGACCGTCGCGCCCGACGCCGCCCGCCCGGCCTCGGTCCGATCGTGCTCTCGAGGCCGGGACCGGCCGCGGCGCGGCGTCGCACGCCGTGAGGCCGCGCCGCCAGGGGCGGCAGGGGGGCGGCGCATCGATCTGCTAGAATTTCGCCCAGGCGCCGCATCCCGTCCGGGAGCGCGCCGCTTCGCCGCGCGCCCGTAGCTCAGTTGGATAGAGTACTTGGCTTCGAACCAAGTGGTCGGGGGTTCGAATCCCTCCGGGCGCGCCAGATTCATGAGATTCGTTCCGGACGCCTTGCCGTGTGGGTTCGACAAGATCGCCGGGAGCGATTTTGGACGACGCGAAGCGTCGGCCCCGCCAGGGGCGAGGCCCAGGGATGGGCCGAGCAACCCCTCCCGCCGCGCTCCGCCGTGCCCGAGTCCCAACCGCCCTGGTCAGCGCAGGATCGCGTTCGCGATCTTCGACCAGTAGGGAGAATGGCTCAAGAGGATATACATCAC
>JAKAZP010000202.1 GCA_021815905.1 Pseudomonadota bacterium
TCATCGTCTCACCGCCCAAGGCCGGCAAGACGATGCTGCTGCAGAACATCGCCACCGCCATCACCGCCAATCATCCCGAGGTCTACCTCATCGTCCTGCTCATCGACGAGCGGCCGGAGGAAGTGACGGAGATGCAGCGCACGGTGAAGGGCGAGGTGGTCTCGAGCACCTTCGATGAGCCCGCGGCGCGGCACGTGCAGGTCGCCGAAATGGTGATCGAGAAGGCCAAGCGCCTGGTCGAGCACAAGAAGGACGTCGTCATCCTGCTCGATTCGATCACGCGTCTCGCCCGTGCCTACAACACCGTCGTGCCCTCGTCCGGCAAGGTGCTCACCGGCGGCGTCGACGCCAATGCGCTGCAGCGGCCGAAGCGCTTCTTCGGCGCCGCGCGCAACATCGAGGAGGGCGGGAGCCTCACGATTCTCGCGACGGCGCTGATCGACACGGGCTCGAAGATGGACGACGTCATCTACGAGGAATTCAAGGGCACCGGCAACAGCGAGATCCACCTCGACCGGCGCATCTCCGAGAAGCGCGTGTTCCCCGCGGTCAACATCAACCGATCCGGGACGCGCAAGGAAGAGCTCATCACCGATCAGGGCGAGCTCGCCAAGATGTGGATTCTGCGCAAGCTCCTGCACCCGATGGACGAGCTTGCCGCCATCGAGTTCCTGCTCGACAAGATGAAGGATACCAAGTCGAACAGCGAATTCTTCGAGGCGA
Source organism: Pseudomonadota bacterium (assembly GCA_021815905.1). The sequence continues at coordinate 724 of JAKAZP010000202.1, forward strand.
TGAAGCGCTAGATCGTTCGCAGCCGGCCGGGGCGGTCGCCGCGTGCGGCTCGCCCCGGCCGTCGCTCGCCCGGGCCGTCAGGCCCTGCCGACCAGACCTCCGAGCACCTCGGTCTGACTGGCATGCGCGCGCCAGGCCGTGAGCGCCTGAGCCAGGCGGCCCGGGGGCATCATCGCGTCCTCCAGCAGCTCGAAAAACTCGTTGCGCGCGAGCAGCGTCGCCGCGACCGAAGCGCAGTATCCGCTCTCGATCAAGGAGTCGATCCGGTCCGACGCGGTATGGGTCGAGGACATCATGAGTGCTTCTCCCCGTGGCTGACAGGGGTGATGCAATGAGCATACCAGCGGCGCGCCCGACGATCGGTTGCGGCGCGAGGGAGCCGTTTCGATGGCCTTCGGCGCGCGCGCGATGCCGATGGAACGCGCCGCGGGGGCACGAGCGCGGGTAGGGATTACACGCGCGACGGCAAATGCTCCGGCCGCCCTTCAGGTGTCGCGATTCAGCGCCCGATGGCCGATGTCCCTGCGGTAATGCGCGCCGGGCCAGCGCACGGCGTCGACCAGTGTGTACGCGGCGCGACGGGCATCGCCCAGGTTCGGGCCGAGCGCCGTCGCGCACAGGGCCCGACCTCCGCTCACCACGACCCGCCCGCGCTCGAGCTTGGTGCCCGCGTGGAAGATCTTGCCCGGCAGCTGCGAGGCCCGCTCGAGTCCGGAAATCTCGTCCCCGATGCGCGGTGATTCCGGGTATCCCGCGGCCGCGAGCACCACCCCGAGCGCCGCTCCGGGATCCCATTCCGCCGTCGCCCGGTCCAGGCGACCCGCGAGCGCCTGCTCGCAGAGCAGCGTCAGGTCGCTGCGCAGGCGCATCAGGATCGGCTGGGTCTCCGGATCGCCGAGCCGGCAATTGAACTCCAGCACGTTCGGGGTCCCGTCGGGAGCGACCATGATGCCGGCATAGAGGAATCCGGTGTAGGCCATGCCCTCCGCTGCGAGCCCGCGCAACGTCGGGACGATCACCTCGCTCATGATGCGCGCGTGCACGGCCGGGGTGACCACCGGCGCCGGCGAGTACGCGCCCATCCCTCCCGTGTTGGGTCCGCGGTCGCCGTCCTCGAGCCGCTTGTGATCCTGCGAGGTGGCGAGCGGCAGGGCGTGAGCGCCATCGGCCATGACGATGAAACTCGCCTCCTCGCCCTGGAGAAAATCCTCGATCAGCACCTCGCTGCCGGCCGCGCCATGGCGGCCGGCGAGCATCGCCTGGGCCGATTCGATCGCCTCATCCGCGCTGGCGGCGATGACCACGCCCTTGCCCGAGGCGAGGCCGCTCGCCTTGACGACGATCGGCGGACGCCGGCGCCGGATCAGATCCGGATCGAAATTCCCGCGGGTGAAGGTCATCGAGGCGGCCGTCGGGATGCCGTGGCGGCGCAGGAAGGCTTTGGCGAAGGACTTGGAGCCTTCGAGTCGCGCCGCCGCCTGGCGCGGTCCGAAGCACGCGAGACCCGCGGCTTCGAAGGCGTCCACGACTCCCGCAACGAGCGGCGCCTCGGGGCCGACGATCGTCAGATCCACGCGCTCGGAGCGCGCGAGCGCAACGAGACCGGCGAGATCGTCGCTCGCCACCGAAACATTGCGAACCTTCGGCTCCCGGGCCGTGCCGGCATTGCCGGGCGCCACCAGGACTTCACGGACCCGGACCGAGAGGGCGCACTTCCACGCGAGCGCGTGCTCGCGACCGCCGCCGCCGACGATCAGGACCTTCATCAATGTCGAAAGTGACGGACGCCGGTGAGCGTCATCGCCATCCCGTGCTCGTCCGCGGCCGCGATCACCTCCGCGTCCCGCTTCGATCCTCCCGGTTGAATCACGGCCCGGATGCCGTACCCCGCCGCCACGTCGATGTTGTCCCGGAAGGGCGAGTAGGCGTCCGAAGCCATGACCGAGCCGGCGACGCTCAGCTTCTCATCCGCGGCCTTCAGGGCGGCGAGTCGGATCGAGTAGACCCGGCTCATCTGTCCGGCGCCGATTCCGATCGTGGCGCGGTCGCGGGCGAAGACGATGGCGTTCGATTTCACGAATTTGCACACGCGCCAGGCGAACAGCAGGTCCTCGACCTCGTCGTGCGTGGGACTGCGCCGCGTCACGATCGCAAGTCCCGCGGCATCGACGCGGGCCGCGTCGCGCGTCTGGGAAAGGAGACCTCCCGTCACGCTGCGGAATTCCAGCTCGGAGGATGGGGCGCGGCTCAAGTCTCCGGTCTCGAGCACCCGCACGTTGGGTTTGCCGGCGAGCACGATCGCTGCCGCCGGGGAGACCGCGGGCGCGGCGAGCACCTCGACGAACTGCCGCTCGAGGATGGCCGCCGCCAGCGCTTCGTCGAGCTCCCGGTTGATCGCGATGATGCCGCCGTAGGCGGACGTCGGATCGGTGCGCCAGGCCCGCTCGTAGGCCGTCAGCGGCGAGTGGCCGAGCGCGACGCCGCAGGGATTGGCGTGCTTCACGATGACGCATGCCGGCTCCTCGAACTGACGCACGCACTCGATCGCGGTGTCGGCATCCGCGACGTTGTTGTACGAGAGATCCTTGCCCTGGAGCGTCCGCGCGGTGGTGACGCCGGCCCCGCGGGGCAGCGGCTCGCGATACAGCGCCGCCTGCTGGTGCGGATTCTCGCCGTAGCGCAGATCCTGGACCTTTTCGAAAACGAGCGGCAGCGTCGCGGGGAAGCGCTCGGCGGGGGCTTCGTGCCGCGCGGCCAGGTAGCTCGCCACCATGGTGTCGTAGCGCGCCGTGTGCGCGAACACCTTGGCCGCAAGGCGCGAGCGGGTTGCGGCCGTGGTGCAGCCGCCGTGAGAGGCGAGCTCCGCGAGCAGCGCCCCGTAATCGCACGGGTCGACCGCGACCGCGACCGATTCGTGGTTCTTGGCCGCGGCCCGCAGCATCGCGGGGCCGCCGATATCGATGTTCTCGATGGCTTCGTCGTAGCGGCAGTTCGGCCGCGCGACGGTCTCGGCGAAGGGATAGAGATTGACCACGAGCAGGTCGATCGGCTGAATGCCGTGCAGCGCCATGACGGCATCGTCCACGCCGCGGCGGCCGAGCAGACCGCCGTGGATCTTCGGATGCAGAGTCTTGAGGCGGCCGTCCATGATCTCGGGGAATCCGGTGTGAGCGGAAACCTCGCGCGCGGCGATGCCGTTGCCGGCGAGCAGACGGGCGGTGCCGCCGGTGGAGAGGATCTCGACGTCGCGCGCCGCGAGTGCGCGCGCGAGCTCGACGAGGCCCGTCTTGTCCGAGACCGAAAGCAGCGCCCGCCGGACGGGCCGCAGCGCCTCAGGCATCACTCGAGCTCAATGCGAGAGCCCGAGCTGTCTGAGTTTCTTGCGCAACGTGCCGCGGTTGATTCCGAGAATGTCCGCGGCCCGGCTCTGGTTGCCTTCCGCGTAGTCGAGCACCACGCGAAACAGCGGCTCTTCGACTTCCCGCAGCACCAGGTCATAGAGGCGCGCAGGACGCGAGCCGTTCAGGCTCATGAAGTAATCGCTCAAGGCTCGCTCGGCATGACTGCGCAGCGGCAGCTCGCGTCCATTGATTCTCGCGGCGGCGCTTTCCCTTTGCCGGCTCTTCTTTCTAGCTGTCATAAGTGCCTCGCCAGTGCCCGATTGCGTTGTCGCAATCCCCCCTTACGCAGCCTCGCGGCCCGAGCCCACTCCCGCACTAGCATCCTGCGCCCAGATGTCGAGGTGGCTCGCAGCCCGGGCGAGCTGCACTGCCGCGCTCGACGCTTCCATCAGGTCCCGCCGGATCGGCTCCGGTTTCGTGAAGCATTGCTCGCAGTACCAGCCAAGGTGCTTGCGCGCGATGCGTACGCCGGCATCGTCGCCGTAGAAGTCGTACAGGGATTCGAGGTGCTCAAGAATGATAGCACGCACTCGGGAGCGCAACAGTGGCGGCGTCACGGCGCCGCTCGAGAGGAAGGAGTTGACAGCGGAAAAAATCCAGGGGGCGCCGAAGCTCGCGCGTCCGAGCATCACGGCGTCCGCGCCCGTGAGCTCGAGCACGCTCCGTGCCTGCTCCGGGGTACGGATGTCGCCGTTGGCGAACACGGGAATGCGAATCGTAGACTTGATCTCGCGAATGGTGTCGTATTCGGCGGCGCCCTGGTAGAGGTCCGCGCGCGTACGGCCATGCACGGCCAGGGCCTGAACGCCACAGCGCTCGGCGAGCAGTGCGATTTTCACGCCGTTGCGATGCTCGCGATCCCACCCTGTGCGGATCTTCAGTGTTACCGGCACGTCGACGGCGCCGACGACCGCCTCCAGGATGCGTGCGACGAGCGGCTCGTCCTTCAGCAGCGCGGATCCGCAAAGCTTGCCGCACACCTTCCTGGCGGGACAGCCCATATTGATGTCGATGATCTGCGCGCCGCGCTCGACGCCGAGGCGGGCGGCCTCGGCCAGGATCGCGGGCTCGGCGCCCGCCAGCTGGACCACCCGCGGCTCGGGCTCTCCCTCGTGGCTCAGGCGCCGCATCGACTTGGGTGTCGTCCACAGCCGTGAGTCGG
>JAKAZP010000203.1 GCA_021815905.1 Pseudomonadota bacterium
GGGGCCGCCGCGATCGCTTCGGGCGCTTCGGGCGCTTCGGGCGCTTCGGGCGCCCGGGCCGGCGCTAGGGCGGTCGGCTCGACCGGCGCGGGACCCTCGGGGGGCTCCGTCGCACCGGCGGGCGCCGCCGCGGCGGGCGGGGGCGCCTCGAGCGAGTGCGGTGCCGGCTGGGGGGCCGTGGGCTCCGCCGGCACGGCGTCCCGAGGAGGCGTGCGCGTCTGAATCCGGGCGATCATCGCGCGTGCCGATGCGACCCGGCGCGCGTTCGCCACCGACTCGCGCATGCGCGCGAGCTCATCGAGGCTCGCCTGGATGATGTCGAACACCGCGTCGTCGACATTCATCGAGCCGTTGGCGACCTGGATGACCAGTGTCTCGAGCTCATGGCTGAGATCACCCATCGGCGTCACACCGGCCATGCGGGCCCCGCCCTTGAGCGTGTGCAGCGGGCGCTTGAGAGCGGCGGCGGCGTCCGCGCCCGTGGGGTGCGCGCGCCAGTCGCTGAGCGCGCGCTCGGAGGCATCGATGAGCTCGAGCGCTTCCTCGGCGAAGATCGCCGCGACCTCCGGATCGAAATCCGCGGCCGGCTCCGGGGAGGCCTCGGGCTCGTCCTCGCGCGCCGGCGCCAGGTGCTGGGCCGCAGGCGCGGGCGCCTCGGAGCGGGCGGACTCCGCGATGCGCGCATCGAGCGTGCTCTCGGCCCCGGCGAGGCGCTCGAGCAGCTGCCAGTGATTGACGAAGTAGCCGGTGGGCTCATCGAGGTGCGCGGCCACCGATTCCATCGCCGTCATGCAGTCCTCGAGCAGTCCGAGATCCTGCGTCCGCAGCCCGGCGCCGCTGCTGAAGGCCCGCCGCAGCCAGTGATCGAGGGGCTCGGCGAGGCGCACGCCGTGGCGGGCCTGCGCCATCTTCGAGCTGCCGGCGAGCGTGTGGCACGCGCGATAGACTTCCTCGGGCAGCAGATGGGGCTCGCTCGAGCGCGCCTCGCGCTCGAGGAAGCCGCGGATGGCGGCCACGTGCGCGCCCGTCTCCCGCGCGTAGATCTCCCGCAGCACCTCATCGCCCGAGTCCTGCCGGCCGGGCGCGGCGGACGGCGGCGGCGCCTCCGAGGCAGCCGATTCCGCCGGGATCGCGTGCGCCGGGGCGGCTTCGGGCGAGCGCGCCTCGGGCTGCGCCGCCTGTCGCGGCGCGGCCCGCGCCGGCGGCGCCTGGGAGGGAAGGACGGTCAGGGTGATCGACGACTCGGAGGCGGGCGAGACCTCCCCGGTCGCGGGCGCGGCCTGGCGGCCCGTCCTCGGCTGCCGGCCGGCCGCGTGCGCGTGGGCGCGGGCGGCGATGTCCGAGGCGTCGCGCGCGGGGGCGCCCCCGTCCAGGTGTGCGATCTGCTCCGGAAGCGTCCCGATCGCTTCGTGCAGAACCTCGAGAATCGCGGGACTGCGCGTCAGCGTGTTGTCGAGCACCCGATTCAACAGATTCTCGACGGACCAGGCGAGCTCGGCGAGATCCCGCGCCCCCACCATGCGCCCGCTCCCCTTGAGCGTGTGGAATGACCTGCGCAGCGTGACCAGAGACTCGCGCTCGAGCGGGTTCTGCTCCCAGACGGGAAAGCAGCGCTCGATCTTCGCGAGCTCCTCGCGCGCTTCTTCGATGAAGAGCTTGACGAGCTCCGGATCGGCATTCTCCGCGAGCGCCGCGGGCTTTCCCAAGGGCGCGAGAGTCGGCGGCGGCTGCACCTGGAAATCCGTCGACGCCGCGTGTTCCCCGTGCGGCTGCTCCGCGGGCCGCATGGTCACGGTCCTCGCGAACGCCGACGGCTCGAGCGGGGCCACCGTGGGCAACTCGGGGCCGTGCAGCTGCTCGAGCGCCTCGAGGCACGACCCGGCGTTATCCAGCATGTACCACGGATCGCTGCGCCCGGCCTGCAGCGTCTCCATGTAGTACTCGACGCTCACGATCGCATCGGCCAGGCGGTCGAGGAATCCGTGCGGCAATGCCGGAGCGCCGGGGCGCATGACACGCCGCAGCTGGACCGTGATCGACTCGATCACCTCCACGGCCCGGCTCTTGCCGAGCATCAGCAGCCCGGCCTTCAGTCCGCGCATGAGGTCCTGCCAGCTGTCGAGGCCGGCCGCATCCAGGGTCCCGCCGACGCTCTGGGTGACCGCCTCCTTGATGCGGGCGAGATTGAGGATGCACTCGCGCAGCACGGCCGCCTGCACCTGCTGGAACTCGAGGTCCTCGCTTTGCTGCGGCACCGCATCCGAGCGGGGAAGGATCATGCCGACCAGCCGGTCATCGAGCCGGTCCTCGACGCCGATCAGCGCGGCGGCGATGTCGACCAGCACCGACTCCTCGGGCCGCGCGCCCCCGGTGACGAGCTTCCCGAGCCGCTCCGTCTGCGCCTGCACCACGGCGCGCAATTCCCCGAGCCCGAGCACCCCGAGCGTATCGCCGATCTTGCGCAGCAATTCGATCTGCGCAGAAAGCTCCCGCGGCTGTCCGGCGCCGCGGCGCACGAAGATATCGAGGACATCCTTGACCTTGGCGAGGTCCTCGCGGATGGCCGCGGCCACCGTCTGCATCAGCTTCACGCTCGGAGCCGAGAGGCTCTCGCGCTCCTGCTCGATGCTCTCGTCGACGGGCAGCAGCTCCGCCAGTCGGAACGAATTGCGCACGGCCGTGACGCGCGGTCCGCTCGACTCCGCGCGGCCGACGTAATAGAGAAGGTTGTTGAGCAGCTCGACGGGGGGGGACTGGCTGTAACGCGGCTCGCCGATGTCGTACAGACGGCGGATCTCCCGGTCAGCGAGCCCGAGCAGCCGCTTGACGGAGACGCCGCCCTCGAGCCCGTTCTCCCGCAGCGCCTCGATCACCGCGCCGACGACCCACCAGAGCTGGAAGACCGGCTGACGGGTCGCGGTCTGCTCGAGCTTCTGCGCGACGCTCGCGAGGGTGTCGAGATTCTGGTGCAGGCGCTCGCCGCGGATCCAGCCGATGAGGCCGGTCTGGAACCGGGAGCGCAGTCTTCGGCTCCATTGCTCGATGCCGAGCGAGGGCTCATCCACCTCGCTCGCGACCGGGCGTGCCTGCTGGTCGGATTTCAGGTTGAGCAGCAGCAGGGTGCCTTCGGAGAGGAGCGCGCTGCCGCGCACGGCGCGCAGGTCGTTGAGCAACGGCAGCAGCACGAGCGCGAGGTCGCGCCCGCCGGCGAGCACCCGCTCGAGATACCCGGGCAGCTGGACCATCGCGCGCAGCAGCGCATCGAGACTCTCGGCCTGCCCCTTGCGCTCGGTGACGGTCTCGAGCAGGTATTGCGCCACCTGCTCCATCTCCTCGGCGAGGAGCGCCGCGCCGTAGATCTCGAGCACGCGCAGCACGCCTTGCACGAGGTGCAGCTCCTGCTTGCAGCGCTCGAGGAGCGAGACGTTGTCCGGCTGCTCGACGTAATTCTCGAGCGCGCTGCGGGCCTCGGCGAGCGTGGCGTTCAGCTCACGGCCGACGAGATCGAGCGTCTGGGAGGCGACTTCAGGCATCTAAGGCTCTCGCGCCGGGCTCACGCGCACCTAGGGCGAGCCACGCAGGTTCGAGCGCCCGGCGGCGACCGCAGACCTGGCGCCGGCGCCCCGCTCATCGGGCGCACGCGCCGCCGCGGCCGCGGAGCCGGCCGGTGCCGGAGTGACGGGAAGCGCGGCGCCGCCGGATGCGGGCCTGCCCGGCTCGTCCGCGGGACGCTTGAAGACCCCGCTGACTGAAGTCTCGCCGGTGCCCGGCAGGCGGAAGCCGGCGGCCGCGCGGCGCAGCCCCGCCGACAGCTCAGCGAGCTTGGCGATGGCCGCCGAGGTGGCGTTGGTCGAGTCGGCGGTCTGGGCGCTGATCTCCTTCAGCACCTGCATGTTGCGGGCGATGTTCTGCGCGCCCCCGGTCTGCTGCCGGGAGCTGCCGGAGATGTTCTGCACCAGCACCGCGATCTGGTTCGAGACCTGCTCGATCTCCTCGAGGGCGGCGCCCGCGTTCTCGGCGAGCAGCGCGCCGCCCACCACGTCGGTCGTGCTGCGCTCCATCGACACCACCGCCTCGTTGGTGTCGGTCTGAATCGTGCGCACCAGCACCTCGATCTGCTTGGTGGCATTCGCGGCGCGCTCGGCGAGGCGCTGCACCTCGTCGGCGACCACCGCGAAGCCGCGGCCGGCCTCCCCGGCCATGGAGGCCTGGATCGAGGCGTTCAACGCCAGGATATTGGTCTGCTCGGCGATGTCGTTGATGAGCTCGACGATGTTGCCGATCTCCTGCGAGCTCTCTCCGAGACGCTTGATACGCTTGGAGGTCTCCTGGATCGTCTCGCGGATCGTGTTCATGCCGTCGATCGTGCGGCGCACCGCATCGCCACCCTTGTGAGCGACCTCGACCGAGTGGCGCGCCACATCGGCGGCGCGCTCGGCATTGCCCGAGACCTCCGCCACCGAGCCGGCCATGCCGGCGGCGGACTCGGTGGCCGAGGCGATCTGCTTCGACTGAGCCCCGCTCGCCTTGGCGAGATGCTGCGACAGCGCCTGCGTCTGGCGTGCGGCGCTGTCGAGCTGGATGGCCGACTGGTTGATGGTGGTCACGAGGCCGCGCAGCGCATCGACCGCGTAGTTGATCGAGTCGGCGATGGCGCCGGTGATGTCCTCGGTGACGGTCGCCTGCACGGTGAGGTCCCCGTCGGCGAGGCTCGAGAGCTCATCGAGCAGACGCAGGATCGCCTGCTGATTGCGATCGTTCTCCCTGCGCTGGGTATCGGCCGCGAGGCGCTGGTCTTCCACCGTTCCCTTGAGCCTGGAGGCGAGCAGGGCGGCCACTCCGACCAGCACCGCCGCGGCGCCCGCGAGCGCGACCGGGGTGTAGAGGCGCAGCGCGAACGGCAGCTGGGAGGCCGCCGGAACGGCCGAGAAGACGTACGAGCAGGCGGCGGCGGCCACGGCCAGCGCGGCCGCCGCGCCCAGGATCCCGGGCAGGCTCAGGAGGGGGCGCGCGCCTGTCGGTCGAGGCGCCCCCATCATGCCGCCGCTTCCGCGAACGCGGGGCTTTCGAGCACGGTGCGCAGGCTGAGGACCGGCCACTGCTCGTCCGCGCGGCGGAACGCGCCCGCCAGATAGCGCTCGCAGCGCGCCACCGTCGGTGGCGCATCGCCGGAGAACTCTCCCTCGGCGAAGCGCCGGAACCCGAGCACCTCATCGACGAGGAGCCCGGCGGGAATCTCCCGGTGATTGACCACCACCACGCGCGTGTTGCGGGTGAGCGGCGTC
>JAKAZP010000204.1 GCA_021815905.1 Pseudomonadota bacterium
CGGGCGCTTACGTGGCGGCGGCCGCCGAGCGGGCCTGGAGGAGATACGCGGCCACGCTGGCGGCGATCAGCGCGAGCAGGCCCAGGATCTCCGCGCGCGAGGCCAGGCCGATGATGATCACCATACCGCCGACGCCGACCGTCGCGGCCGCGCCCAGCCAGCGGAAATCGAGCGGCTCGCCGGCCGTTGCGACGCCGCGGCGCGCCAGGCGCCAGGCGGCAAGACAGCCCGCGATGTAGAGCGCCGCGACCGTGAGAGCGGCGAAGGCGGCGAGCTCCGCGAACGCGCCCGTCAGCGCGAATACCAGGATGAGCGCCGAGTAGAACAGGATCGCGACATGCGGCACGTGGGTGCGCTCGTGGACGCGTCCGAGGACCCGCGGCATGAGCCCGTCGCGGGCGAGCGCGAAGATCATGCGGGGGCTCCCGAGGATGTCGGCGCCGACGCATCCCAGCATCGAGAGCGCGGCGCCGCCGAGCATGAGCCCGCGCAGCGCCGGGCTGATGCGCCCCATGGCCGCGGCGAGCGGCACCGTGGAGCCGGCCAGCGCCGGGCCGAGAATTCCCTGCGCCACGGTCTGGATGCTCACGTAGAGGACCGTGATGGTGATGAGCGCGAGCGCGAGTCCCCGCGGGATCGTGCGCGAGGGTTGCGCGACCTCGCCGCTCGCGCAGAGCGCGGTCTCCATTCCGGTGTAGGAGAACAGCGCGAGGATGACGGCGCGTCCCGGACCCGCGGTGGCGAAGGTCGCCGGCAGCGCGAAATTCGCGCGCTGCACCGCGAAGGCGCCGACTGCGACGAAGATGAACAGCGGCAGGAGCTTCAGCACCGTCGCGACTCCGATCAGCCGCACGCCGCTGCGGATTCCGCGGACGTTCACCAGCGCAACGCCGCCCACCACGACGATCACGACCGCCGCGTGAATGGGCCTCGCCAGGTCAGCCGGTGTCATGCTCGTCACGACGTCCGCGAGCGCCGCCGCCACCGCGGCGCACGAGAGCACGCTGCCGCACCACTTGAGCGTGCCCGCGGTGAATCCCACGAGAGGGCCAAGGGCCGCCTCGATGTAGCCGTACGGACCGCCGCTGGTCGCGATGCGGCTGCCGCCCTCCGCGAAGCAGATGGCGACGGCGCCGACCGCCAGCGAGCAAGCCAGGAAGGCGAGCGGCGCCCACGGGCCGATCGCCGCCGCGATCGCGCCCGGGGCCGCAAAGATGCCGGCCCCGATCACGATGCTGACGACGCTCGCCGCGAGGCCCCAGGGGCCGAGCGCGCGGACCAGACCGCTGTCGCGTCGAATCTCGGTCACGCGGGCGACTGTCGCAGAGGGGGCTCAGTCGGCGGGTTTGACGAACCTCAGCAGATAGTCGTCGGCATAGCCGATGGCCGCGTAGCGCTTGCGGGCCGCCGCGCTCTTGTCGTCGAGCGAGGGCGGCAGGTCGAAGACGGGAATGTCGCGCGGATCCTTGGGATTCGCGAGCGCCTCGGAGGTCCCGCCGAGCCGGAAGCCGGCCCGCTGCGCCTCGTGGATCACGAAGGCCTGCGGCAGCCGCGCCCACGGAAAGCACTTTTCGATCGGCGTGCCGGGAGCGCAGCGATGACCGGCGATGCCGAGGATGCCGCCCGGCTTGAGCACGTCGAACGCGCTGCGCAGGAAGCGCTCGAGGAAGATCGGCGTCACTTCGTGATGCACGTTCTCGAACATCAGGTCGTGCATGTTGTTGAACGTGACGACCATGTCGGCCGAGTCCGGTGGCCCGAGCTCCAGATACGCGGGCAGCTCGAACGGCTGAAAGCGGATCTTGCCGTACACCGCCGGGTCGGCGGCGAGCTTCTGCCGGTAGCGAATCGCCGACATGTGCGCGTAACCGGTGGTGCCGGCGACCGGCGCCTCGGCCTCGATGAGCTGTCCCTGATCGTGCAGGAAGGGCGCGAGAATCTCGGTGTACCAGCCCCCGCCCGGCAGCACCTCGACGACGCGCATGTCGGGACGGATGCCGAAGAACTCGAGTGTCTGCAGCGGATGGCGGAACTGGTCGCGCTTGGCGAACGCGGGGGTGCGCTGCGGACCGTGGATCGCGGATTCGAGCGCCTTTCGAACCGCCGGCGGGGTGGCGGTTGCCGAATGCGCGACCGGCGCGGCGCATCCGAGGACGACAGCCGCGCAGCCGGCGACCGCGGCGGCGCCGAATTTGAGCCACGCGGGGGAAGCCTGAGGCGATCGGCGGGCGGAAGACGGCGTGCCCGGGGCGGGAAACGTCGGGGTCATGAACCTTCTCCTTCTTGGTAAGCCGTCCACGATACGCCGACTCGCCCGAGGGAGCCACTTGCCGAGGTTGGGTTACTCGCGCGTGACCCCCACGCGCGCTCCCCGCCGCAGCAGCCCGGCCGCGAGCGGCACGAGGGACAGCACGATGATGAGGACGGTGGCCAGCCCGAAGTTGCGCCGGACCACCGGCACGTTGCCGAAGAAATAGCCGCTCCAGAGAACGAGCAGCACCCAGCCGAAACCGCCGAGAAGGTTGTAGGCCTGGAAGCGCCAGTAGCGCATCCGCCCGACGCCCGCGACGAAGGGGGTGAAGGTGCGGATGATCGGAATGAAGAGCGAGAGCGCGACGGCCTTGCCGCCGTGGCGCGCGAAGAACGCCTCGGTGCGCCGCAGATAGTCGATCTTGAGCAGACGATAACGTCCGCTGAAGGCGGGAGGGCCGATGAGCCGGCCGACCCCGTAGTTGAGGGTGTTGCCGAGCACCGCGGCGAGCCCGAGCACCAGCGAGGCGACGGGGGCGCTCAAGGTGCCGCTGGTGTCGAGCGCCGCGAGCGCGCCGACGCCGAAGAGCAGGGAGTCGCCCGGAAGGAACGGCGTCACGACGAACCCCGTCTCGGCGAAGATCACCGCGAACAGGATCGGGTAGGTCCAGAAACCCACCTGCACCAGGAGCGCGGCGAGATGCCGGTCCAGGTGCAGGATGAAATCAATGAGCCACGAGAGCACGCAGGGAGGCTAGCAGGATTCGGAGCGGGTCGCGCGCCGCCGCCCGGATCATGAAGGGGCGCGAACGCGTGGCGGCGACAGGATGTGCCCCGCCGCCGCTTCGTCCTAGGGAAGGTCCTCGGCGGTGGTCAGCACCGGTGCGCGCCGGTGCGCCAGGGTGCGGATGAGAGGCGAGCGCGGCGCCGGCCTGATCTGCGATCTCAGGGTCCGCAGGGCGAGGCGGACTTCGGCATCCCGGGACTGCAGCGAGGGAGCGCCCTTCGCCGTCTCGATGTCCGCCGGAGAACGGTCCGGCGAGTCCACCTCGATGTCGGGCACGATCCCGCGCCCCTGAACGGATCCGCCCGAGGGGGTGAAGTAGCGCGAGGTCGTGAGCTTGACCGCACCGCCGTAGGCGAGCGGGAACACCGTCTGCACGGTTCCCTTGCCGTAGGTCTTCTGCCCGATCAGCAGCGCGCGGCCGTGATCCTTGAGCGCGGCGGAGACGATCTCGGCGGCCGAGGCCGTGCCGCCGTTCACCAGCACCACCAGGGGCGCGCCGTCGAGCAGATCGCCCGGCGTGGCGTCCATCTCGAATCGCGCATCGCGGGTGCGGCCCTGCGCCGTGATGATCACGCCCTCGTTCAGAAACTCGTCGGCGACCGCCACTCCGGACTCCATGACTCCGCCGGGATTGTCGCGCAGGTCGAGCACGAGGCCCTTCAGGCCCCCCGGATTGTTTCGTCTGAGCGCCGTTATGGCCGCCGCGACCTCGTTCGGCGTCGTATCGGTGAAGCTCACGATGCGCAGGTATCCGATCCCCGGAACGAGCGGCTGGAACTGCACGCTGTGCACGCGAACGTTCGCGCGCAGCAGGGTGAAGTGCAGCAGCCCCGGGGCGCCCGGGCGGCGGACGGTGAATGTCACCGCGCTGCCGGAGACGCCGCGCATGTTCGCGATTGCGCCCTGCACATCGTCCGCAACGTCCTTGCCGTCGATCTGCACGATCTCATCGCCCGAGCGCATGCCCGCGCGGTCGGCCGGTGAGCCCGCGACGGTGTGAAGGACCTTCACCGCCGAGCCCGCCGCCGCCACCTCGATGCCGACGCCGGGATACGAGCCCATGGTCGAGAGGCGCGTCTCCTCGAACTGCTCGCTGTCGAGATAGGCCGAGTGCGGGTCGAGCGAGGACACCATGCCGCGAATCGCGGCATCCATCAGCTTGCGGCTGCTGATCTTGTCGACGTAGTCGTGCCGGATGTGCTCGTAGACCTCCGCGAACAGACGCGCCTCCTGCCAAGGAAGTCCGTCCGACGCGCGGCCCGCGGCGCCGGCGGTGGAGGCGGTGGCGGCGCCGTGCGCCAGCGCGCCGCCCGCGAGGGCGGCAGAGAAGCCGAATATCGCTCCCGCCGCGAGAGCGATCAGCGTGCGCGATCGCATCGACATGAGGTCAATCCCCCGGGGATTGCATGGGATCTGATGAGTGCTCGGATACTATCGGGCGGCGGCGCAGGGTCAATCCTCGCCCGACCACCGGCACACTCTCTCCGACGGATGCGCCGGATCCGGGTTCCGGCGGGTCAGCCGCGCACGGTCCGCTGCCCGGCGCGCAGGCGGCGCTCGCTCGTGATGGCGGCCGCGCGCCGCGGAAGATCGGCGAGCAGCTCCTCGAATCTGACCGGCTTCGCGATCGCGAATCCCTGGGCGAAGTCGACGCCGAGCGTCGCGATCCGCTCGCGGATGTCGTCCGTCTCGACGTACTCCGCCACGGTGGCGAGGGACATGGTGCGCGCCAGCTGGGCGATGGCGCGCACCATCGACTCCGCGCGGGAATCGCGCAACACATCGCGCACGAAGCTGCCGTCGATCTTGAGCATCGTGACCGGGAGCTGGCGCAGGTAGGCGAGGGAGGAGAAGCCGGTGCCGAAATCATCGAGCGCGACCCCGCAGCCGAGCGCGCGCAGCCTGCGCATGAGCGCGCTCGCGCGCGCCATGTTGCCGATCATGGCGCTCTCGGTGAGCTCGAAGCACAGCAGCTGCGGATCGAGCCCGCTGCCGGCAATGCGCTCGATGAGGAAGTCGGCGAAACTTTCGTCGTTGAGCGACTGGCCGGAGAAGTTGATCCCGAAGGCGACCGACGCCGCCGAGACACGGATCGCGTGCTGCTCGAGCCGCTCGAGGGCGCGCTCGACCACCCAGCGGTCGATGCTCACCATCAGCTGATAGCGCATCGCGGCCGACAGGAAGTTGTCGGGCCCG
>JAKAZP010000205.1 GCA_021815905.1 Pseudomonadota bacterium
CGCCGGCGTCCCGCTGTCCGTTGGCGATGAGGCGCCCGAGCAGGCGCTTCAAGGTCTCGACCTCCTCGGGGCTGAAGCCGGCGAGCTGGCGCCTCAGCGTCCGCCGGGCGGCCGGTCGTATCCTCGGCAGCAGTCTCTCGCCGGCCCCGGTCAGGCGCCGCGGCACCCGCCGCCGATCGACCGCCGCGCGCGGGCGCCGCACCAGACCCTTGTACTCGAGCCGGTCGAGCATTCGCGTCATCGAGCCGGTGTCGGCGTACGGCGCGCGACAGAGGCTCGCCGCCGTCTCCGTCTCGTTACGGACCAGGTTCTTCAGCACCTCGAACTGCGCACCCGTGACCCCGAACGGCTCGAGCTCGGTGTCGAAGCTCGAAAGCAACGAGCTGCGCGCCGGGTGATGAGCGTGCGCACGCCCGCCCCCTCTTCGGGGAGATGGAATTCGCCGGCGCGCCGGGGTTCCATACCGCGCCGGCGCGGCTTCGTCCGAAGCCTGCCGACGCAGCGGCGGGAACTGCCGCGCGAAGCTGTCGGGCTGTCGACCATTGCTTGCTATTGACTCGGGCGCCGGTAAGATTCCTGAACTCGAGACTACTGCCTTGAGGATCGCTGCTGCGGCAGTATTTCTCATTCCCGGAATGCGTCCGTCAAGAATTGTGAAGAACCTGCGTGTCATCATCAGCGCGCAGATCGCGGCACCGATCGTGCTTGCGACGATGGCTGTCGCGCTGGCCGGCTGCGGCTCCGCCCGGCGCGAAACGCACGCGGCTGCACCCCCGCAGGTCACCGTCATGACCGTCGAGCCGCGGCGGATACCGCTGACCATGAGTTTCACGGGCAGGCTGTCGGCGTACCGCCAGGCCAACGTGCTCGCGCGCGTGGCGGGCGTATTGCTGAAGCGCTACTACAAGGAGGGCGCGGAGGTCAAAGCCGGTCAACCGCTCTTTCTGATCGATCCCGCGCCCTACAAGGCCGCGCTCGATGCGGCGCTCGCGGCCGAGGCCCAGGCGCGCGCCAACGCGGTCAACGCCCACGCCATCATGCGGCGTGATCGGCAGCTGATCCCGAGTCATCTCATCTCCGAGTCGCAGCTCGATACCGACCAGGCGACCGAGCGCTCCACCGCGGCGGCGGTGCAGCAGACTCAGGCCAACGTCGAGTCCGCTCGCATCAACCTCGGCTATACCCGGGTCACGTCGCCGATCCCGGGCATCGCCGGCGAGCAGCAGGTCACCGAAGGCGCCATGGTCGGTCAGGGGACGCCGACGCTGCTCACGACGGTCGATCAGCTCGATCCGATCTACGTCAACTTCGACGAGCCGGCCTCGGAGCTCGAGCGGCTCTCGAGCGAGGAGGAAGCGCACGTCGTCACTCCCGCCGGGAGCGCCGCGAAGGTGCAGCTCACTCTGCCGGACGGCACGCCGTACGGCCTGCCGGGCGTGCTCGATTTCCGCGCGGTCACCGTCGACCCGACCACCGGCACGGCGGCGGCTCGCGGCATCATTCCCAACCCCGACCATCAGCTTCTGCCCGGGATGTTCGTCGACCTGCGCCTCACGACCGGCACGGTCGACCACGGGTTCCTGGTGCCTCAGGAGGGACTGCAGCGCGACAGCAAGGGAGCCTACGTGCTCACCGTTGGGGCGAATGGCACCGTGGTCGAGAAGCGTGTCAGCGTGCTCGGCGCCTCCGGCACCGACTGGATCGTTTCGAAGGGGCTCGAAGCCGGTGACCGGGTCATCGTCTCCGGCATCCAGAACGCGCACCCGGGGGCCAAAGTGACGGCCGTCGAGAAGACCTCCTCCGCGGGCGCCGGAGCGCATGGAGACGTGACCGCGCCCGGCGCGCCGCCGGCAACGTCGATTCGCTAGGAGGGCGAGTGCCGCAATTCTTCATCGACCGGCCGATCTTTGCCTGGGTCCTCGCGCTGCTCGTGATGCTGATGGGCGTCATCGCTGTGACGCGCATGCCGGTCGACGCCTACCCGGATATCGCGCCCCCGCAGGTCGTCGTCAGTGCGAACTACCCCGGGGCGAATGCGAGCACGGTCGAGCAGACCGTCACTCAGGTGATCGAGCAACACCTCACCGGCATCGATCACCTCCTCTATTTCACTTCTCAGTCGAGTTTCGGCCAGTCGCAGATCACCCTCACGTTCGCGAGCGGCACGAACCCCGACATCGCGCAGGTGCAGACGCAGAATCAGGTGGCGCTCGCCGAGCCGCTGCTGCCCGCGGAGGTCGTGCAGCAGGGCGTCAGTGTCTTCAAGTCACGCACCGGCTTCCTGGCAGCCATCGCCCTGCGATCCGGTCCAGGCGGCCCGAACGCCGCGCAGCTCAACCAGCTGGTGGCTTCGCACATTCTCGACCAGATCGAGCGCGTGCCGGGGGTGGGCTCCGCGAGCCAGTTCGGCGCCGGCTTCGCCATGCGCATCTGGCTCAACCCGGATCTGCTGCACGCCTACGGTCTGTCGGCCGCGGATGCGCTCGCCGCGGTGCGCGGCCAGAACGTCCAGGTCGCCACCGGCTCGATCGGCGCCGCTCCCGCGGTCGAAGGTCAGCAGACCACGGCCACCGTCACCACTCAGGGCGAGTTCACCTCGGCGCAGCAATTCAGGAACATCCTGCTGCGCACCAATCCCAACGGCACCTCGGTGCGCCTCGGCAACGTCGCCAAGGTGGGCATCGGACTGCAGAACTACTCCTTCCAGAACAAGGTCAATACCACACCGGTCGCCGCCTTCGGCGTGCAGACGCTCCCCGGCGCCAACTCCCTGCAGGTGATGAAGGCCGTCACGGCCCGAATGGTCCAGCTGCAGAAGAGCTTCCCTCCCGGGGTCACCTGGTTCGCGCCGGTCAACGAGACGCTGTTCATCAACGCCGCCATTCGCGACGTCATGTGGACGCTGATCGAGGCGTTCTCGTTCGTCTTTCTGGTGATGCTGGTGTTCCTGCAGAGTTTCCGCGCGACGCTCATTCCCATGCTGGTCGTGCCCACGGCGCTCCTGGGGGGACTCATCGGCATCTATGCGCTCGGCTACTCGATCAATCAGCTCACGCTGTTCGCCATGGTGCTCGCCATCGGCATCGTGGTGGACGATGCCATCGTGGTGGTCGAAGCCGTCGACCGCATCATGCACGAGGAGCATCTGCCGCCGAAGGAAGCCGCGCGCAAGGCCATGCGCCAGATCAGCAGCGCCATCGTCGCCATCACGCTGGTGCTCGCGGCGGTGTTCATTCCGAGCGCGCTGCAGACCGGCAGCACCGGCATCATCTATCGCCAGTTCGCGCTCACCATCGCGCTGTCGATCATCTTCTCGGCCTTCTTCGCGCTCTCCTGGACGCCGTCGCTGTGCGCGACGCTCCTGACGACCGAGCCGCTGAAGGGCAACTTCCTGTTCCGCTGGTTCAACCGAGCCTTCGAAGGCACGCGCGCGGCGTACGTCCGGCGCGTCTTCGAATCCGTCACTCACTTGCCGAGGTGGATGGCGGCCTATGCGGTGATGCTGGCGCTCGGCGTGTTTCTCTTCGTGAGGCTGCCCGGCGCCTTCGTGCCGGAGGAGGACCAGGGCGACGTCCTCTCGAGCATCGAGCTGCCCGCCGGGGCCACGATGCAGCGCACGGAGAAGGTGCTGCACGAGGTCTACAAGATCCTCATCTCCAATCCGGCGACACACGACGTGTTTCAGATCGCGGGCTCGGGATTCGCGGGCAACTCCGAGAATTCCGGTCGCGCGTTCATCCACCTCGTCCCCTGGAGCAAGCGCACGGAGACCGCGGATCAGTACGTCCGCTGGGCCAATCGCGCCATCCACAAGAAGATCCACGACGCGCAGATCTTCGTCGCCAACCGGCCCGCCATCAACGGCCTCGGCGAGTTCGGCGGCTTCGATTTCTACCTCGAGGATCGTGCGGGTCTCGGGCGCCGCGCGCTCACGCAGGCGCAGGACGCCCTGCTCGCACAC
This sequence comes from Pseudomonadota bacterium, assembly GCA_021815905.1. The sequence continues at coordinate 3,962 of JAKAZP010000205.1, forward strand.
GCTGCCGACGATCCGGTGCTCTCGAACGTGCGCGTCAACGGCCTCGCGCCGCAGCCGGAGCTCGGGCTCACCGTCGACCGGGTCCAGGCGCAATCGATGGGCGTATCGGTGAGTGATATCTACACCGACATCCAGCTCATGCTGGCGCCCGTGTTCGCGAACGACTTCTTCTACGACGGGCGGGTGCTGCAGGTTCTGCTGCAGGCCGATGCGCCCTATCGCATGGTGCCGCAGGACCTGCAGCACTTCTACGTCGCGAGCGCCAACAACACGATGATTCCGATTTCGGACTTCGTGAAGACCCGCTGGCTCGTGGCATCCCCCGAGCTGACGCGCTTCAATGGCTATCCCGCCGTGGAGATGGTGGGTTCCGCCGCCGCCGGCTACAGCTCCGGCCAGGCCATGAGCGAGATGGAGCGGCTGGTCAAGACGTACCTGCCGTCCGGGGTCGGCTACGATTGGGCCGGTCAATCGCTGCAGGAGCTCATCTCGGCCGCACAGGCGCCGGCGCTCTTCACGCTCTCGATCATCGTGGTCTATCTGGCGCTCGCGGCGCTCTACGAAAGCTGGAGCGTACCGCTCTCGGTGCTGCTCGCGGTCCCGGTGGGCCTGATCGGCAGCACGGTGGCGACCCTCGTCAGGGGGTTGCCCAATGACGTCTACTTCAAGGTGGGCCTCATCGCCATCATCGGGCTGACCGCGAAGAACGCCATACTCATCGTCGAATTCGCGGTCACCGAGCGGCGTAACGGCCGCAGCCTGCACAATGCGGTGCTGGAAGCGGCGCGCCTGCGCTTCAGACCGATCATCATGACCTCCTTTGCGTTCATCTTCGGCGTCTTCCCGATGGTCGTCTCGAGCGGCGCCGGCGCGAACGGCCGTCACGACATCGGCACCTGCGTCGTCGGCGGCATGTTCACCGCCGCCGTGTTCGGCGTGCTGCTCATCCCCTTGTGCTTCGTGTCCGTGCGGCGCCTGCTCGGCGACCATCTGGACGAGCCGGGACGCAGCGAGCTCAGTCCACCGCCGGCGAGCAATCCTTAGTTATGACGCCGGAGCCGGGCATCCCTGCCCGGCCCGGCGTTGCGCCGGGCAAAAAGCGTGGTTTTCGCCCGGCGCCCGCCACCTGCGGCGGCGGCCACTTCCTGTGGCTGGGTCATGACGCCGGAGCCGGGCATCCCTGCCCCCGGCCCGGCAGACCGCTCTAGCTGCTCCTGACTCGCGCCCCGCGCCTGCGGGCGGTCTTCCAGATGA
>JAKAZP010000206.1 GCA_021815905.1 Pseudomonadota bacterium
ATCTGGACGAGCTCCGGGTTCAGGATCCGATTCGAGTCATGAAGGATCTGAGCGACATTCCGCGCGCGGGCGAGGTGGCGTGCCTGCGGTCGGTGATCGTGAGGCTCGAGACCGACTTGGGGCCGATGCAGGCGCGGGCGCGTGCGTGGGCGCTCGGCGACGTCGATCTCCTGCGCCGGCTGCCGCTGACGGACAACCGCACCACCTGCACCGATGCGGTGTCAGGCTCGGCGCGAGTGCGGCGGATTCTCGCGCAAGCCGATCGGGACTGGATGTCGGCGGCGCTCGCCGCGCTCGCGCGCAACCGCACGACGCTCGCCCTGCAGTCCATGGACCGGCTGCTCGGGCCGGACGGCACACTGGCCGCGCTGCGGCGAATGGGCTATCGCGTCGAGGGGCCTTAGAGCGCCCGACGCCTCACTCGAACAGCGGCTTCATGCGCTCGTCACCGAAGCAGGACCCCGCCGCCGCGAGAGGCTGCCGGAGAGGTGGGCGGCGGGAAGGGTGTAGGCGAGGGGCGCTCAGCTCGCGAGCGCCAGGCTCCACGCGAGGATCATGACAGCCATGGCGGCGATGCCGGCGGGCCACTGAGGAATGCGTTGCAGCCGCTGATCGAGCCGCGGCAGTGCGGCCGCCCAGCCGAGCAGCACCCCCACGGCGAAGCCGAGGGCATGGGCAATCACGTCCGTATGCTTGCCGGCCGTACCGAGCCATCCGAGGAGCGCCAGCCCCGCGGCGAGCGGGCCCCAGCGCCGCACCCGGCTCTGCGGCAGATCGAGCCGCTCGCGCCAGGTGTGAGCGGCCATCATTCCGAGGGCGGTGAATACGGCGGTGGAGGCACCGACCGACCGATGCCACGGCGGACCCGCCAGCGCTTCCACGAGGTTGGCGAGCCCCGCGCCGAGCACGATGAGGAACCAGGCCACGCCGACACCGATCTTGCGCCCGGCAAGGTAGCCGAACCAGAGACCGGCGCCGAGATTGGCGGCGAGGTGAGGGCCGCTCACGTGCAACGTGAGCGCCGTCCACGCCCGCCACCACTGTCCGCCTTGCACGCGGGCGCCGTACAGCTCTCCCGTTCGGAACGCATCGAGGCGCACCAGCCCGTTCGTGATCGCGAGCGGCACACCGATCAGCCAGCCGGCGTAGAACAGGCAGCCGACCCACGCGTTGGGATGAAGACGCGCGACCCTGCGCCGCGGACGGTTTGGAGGGTTCTCGGTCTCGTACTGCGCGAGCTGCGCGCTGGCCCGAGGCGCCTCGGCCGGCGGCACCTCGAGCCGGTACTCCTCTGCCCGCAGCACCATCGCAGTCGCGATCCCGACGGCGCCGAGCACGAGGGCGCGCTCTTCGCAGGCCCGTCGCGAGGACGAGCGGTAGACCTCGACGTCCGCCTCGATCATCGGTGTGTCGACGGATCGCCGGCGCCGACACGAGGATCGGGACGACGACACTCATCGATCATGCGCGGCGCACCACAGGCCGGGGGCGGTGCGCGAGCATAACACACGACTCGAGGGATCCCTCCCGGGGAGGGGCGCGAGGGCGTCAGTGTGGACGCGGACTCGAGGCGGGCCGCGAGCCGCTGCTCGTCGCGAGGGAATAAGGAAGATTCCAGCAGACAGCGTGCCATCGTCTCGGGGCCCGCCGCGGCCGGCGGGGCGTCCGCGCGACCTTCGACAAATGCGTATTTTCCCGTAGGCCCCGGGAGGCGATGATGGTCGCGGGCGCTGCGGGCTCGCGGCTCCGATGCATGACTACGCCATTTCTCATCGATCCCGAGCTGCTGCGCCGCTACGACCGGCCAGGGCCGCGCTACACCTCCTACCCGACCGCGCCGCAGTTCACCGCCGCCTTCGGAGCCGAGAGGCTGCGCGAGCACATCCGTCGCAGCAATGCCGCAAGCCCGCGCGCCGGCTTGTCGGTTTACGCCCACGTCCCCTTCTGCTTCAGTCCCTGCTTCTACTGCGGCTGCAACCGGGTCATCACCCGGGATGCCATGCGCGGGGAACGTTATGTCGAGCGGCTGCTCGCCGAAGTCGAGCTGGTCGCGCCGCTGTTCGAGCCCCGGCGCGAGGTCGTGCAGCTGCACCTGGGCGGCGGGACGCCCAATTTCCTGCGGCCGGCTGAGATTTCCTGGCTGCTCGGGAGCCTTTCGCGACACTTCGATCTGAGCTCGAGGGCCGACCGGGATTTCTCGATCGAGCTCGATCCCCGATCGGTTCAGCCGGGGGACGTCGCGGGCCTGGCGCAGCTCGGGTTCAATCGCGCAAGCCTCGGCGTGCAGGACTTCGACCCGGACGTGCAGCAGGCGGTGAATCGCAGGCAGACGGTGCAGGAGACGCTGGCGGTCATCGACGCCTGCCGCCGGGAAGGCTTCCGCTCGGTGAACGTCGATCTGATCTATGGACTGCCGCGACAGACGCTCGAGGGTTTCGCCGCGACGCTGCGCGCGGTGATCGGCGCGCGCCCGGATCGCCTCGCCGTGTACGGCTACGCCCACCTGCCTCAACTGTTCAAGGCACAGCGCCGGATCAACGCCGGGGAGCTCCCGGATGCCGGGAGACGGCTCGCGCTGCTCGCGCTCGCGATCGAGACGCTCACCGGCGCCGGCTACCGCTACATCGGCATGGATCATTTCGCGCTGCCCGCGGACGAGCTCGCGCAGGCGCAGCGCACAGGCGGGCTGCACCGCAATTTCATGGGCTACACCACGCATGCCGACACCGATCTGCTCGGCCTCGGTGTGAGCGCGATCAGCCACATCGGCGCGAGCTTCAGTCAGAATCTGCGCGATCTGCCTTCCTGGGAGAGCGCGGTCGATGAGGGACGGCTCCCGATCTGGCGCGGATTCGAGCTCGATGCGGACGATCGGCTGCGCGCGGAGGTGATCCAGAGCCTCATGTGCCGAGGCGAGATCGACATCCCGCGGATCGAGTCGCGCCACGGCATCGTGTTCCAGGAATACTTTCGCGAGTCGCTGCGCAAGCTCCAGCCGCTCGCCGAGGACGGACTGGTCACCCTCGAGCCCGGCGCCGTCCGCGCGAGCGATCGAGGCAGGCTGTTGCTGCGATCGATCGCCATGTGCTTCGATCGCTATCTGGAGGGGCGGTCACCGCAGGGCGCGGACGCGCCCCGATTCTCCAAAGCCGTCTGAGCGCAGCGGGCGGAATCCCTCGCGCCGCGCTCGAGCGGAGGGCCGGGCGCCGATCGGCCCCGGAGGCGCTCAGCGCCCGTGGAGGGCGCCGGGAGCGCTGACTTCGCTGCGTGAGCCGAGCAGCGATGCGAGCACGGCGAGGTTGCGCGAGATCTCGGGCAATACGTCGTCGAGCGACAGCACCCCGATCAGCTCGCCCTCCTCGCCCACCACGGGAGCCCGGCGAACGCCCCGGGCGCGCATCCGCCCGAGCGCTTCGGCGATCCCGGTGTGCTCCTTCAGGGTGAGCGGGTCGGGCGTCATCACGTCCGAGACGTTGAGGGCGAAGACATCGCTCTGCCGGCGCACCTGCGCGCACAGCACGTCGCGGTCGGTGAGAATGCCCACCGGATAGCGCGCGCCGCGCTCGACGCGCACGACGATCACCGAGCCGACGTGACGATCGTGCATCTCCCTCAGGGCGAGCACGAGCGGCTCGCAGGGGCTCATGATGCATGCGTCGCGAGTGCAGATATCGCCAACGTTCATCTTCGACGCCTCGAAAGAGCCTGCCGCGATTGAACCCCCGGAGCGCGAGCCGGTGCATCCGCACAGTTACGGATGCGCGCGACCCCCCTCCCGTGTTCGACTTCTTTCCCATGAAGCTCGGTGATATCGCAACCCGCGGCGCGATCAGCGTCTCTCGCGCCGCTCCGCTGATCGAGGCCGCGCAGCTCATGTGCGAGCGCGGCGTGGGAGCGGTGGTCGTGGTCGAATCCCCGGCCGACCGGCCGACCCCCGTCGGAATCGTCACGGATCGGGACATCGTGCGTGCTCAACTGGAGCGGGTCGCGGATCTCTCGCGACTGCGAATCGCCGATGTCATGTCGCGCGATCCGCTCGTGCTCGCGGCCGAGGAGTCGATGGAGAATGCGCTCGCCCATCTGCGGGCACGCGGCGTGAGACGCGCGCCCGTGATCGACTCGAGCGGGGCGCTGATCGGCGTCGTCTCCACCGATGATCTGCTCGCCTGCCTGGCGCGCCAGCTGCTCGAGATCAGCTCGCTCGTCACCCATCAGCTCGAGCGCACCGCGCCGGGCTCGTTCCACGCCCGGGAGTAGCGTACGGCGGCGGTCGCGGGCGCGGTCCGCTGCGCTCCTAGAGCCTGCCGCCGAGCACCCTGGCGGGCAGCAGGATGATGGCCCGCAGCAGCTCGAACACGCCTTCCACCGCGAGACCGACCAGGCGAAATGGCAGCAGCAGCAGCCACAGGAGCGGCCAGAGCAGGAGGGCGAGAAGCGCGAGCGGCCAGCAAATGACGAAGAGGATGAGCCAGAGGAGCAGCGACAGCATCCGCATACCGTAACGCCGCGGCGGCGCGCGCGCAAATGCGGCCGGCTCAGTTGCCGGGCGCGCGGCTCACCCGCCGCCGGCGGCGGCTTCCTTCGGGTGCGCGCGCTCGTAGTGGACGGGCATATCGGCGAACGAGAGCCCGACCACCTGACCGAGCGCATCGACACCGAAGGTGGCGTAGGACTTGCCGTAGAAGTGGTAGCGCCAGAGCACGCGGAAGGTGTTGCCGTGCCAGGGCTGCATGTCGCCGGTGAACATCGGGTTGCCGAGCCGGACCACGAGGCGGCCGTGCGCCTCGCTCACGCGGGCGGAACCATAGAAGTCATCCGAGTATTTTCCGGAGTACGCGCCGAGCGGCAGCGGGGGCTTCGTCCCGGGCCGGCGAGTGGCGGCCAACTTCCCGGCCATCGCATGCTCCGCGTTCCTTTCCTTCCGGACGAAGGCGAACATCGCGCGGCTCACGTCCCGGTGCGCGAGCTTGAGATAGGACTGCAGCACGTAGAACATCACGCCCTCGGGCGCCCGATTGCCGTTCAGGTTCGAGAGCACCACGACGCCGAGGTGCTCGCGCGGAAGCATGCCGAGGGCGGATGCCATGCCGTCGATGTCGCCCGCGTGCCAGACCAGCTTCTGCCCCCCGTACTCCTGCAGCATGAACCCGAGCCCGTAGGCGTAGAACCGGCCGTGCGGCGTCTGGGTGCGCATCCACCGACCGAGG
>JAKAZP010000207.1 GCA_021815905.1 Pseudomonadota bacterium
GAAGCTGCTCCTTGCCGCCGAGCAACAAAGTCCGGCGCCGCCTGCCGCGGCGGCCCCCGCCATGGACCGGGACTTCATCGCGCGCAATCAGGTCGTCGAGCGCTATTTTTCGGGTCGGCTGCCGGTGAAGGGCGCCACCGACTTCGAGCGCTTCTGTCAGGAGCATCCGGAGCTGCTCGATGAGCTGGGGCTCCCCGACAAGGTCAACGCCGCACTGCGCCTGCTCGAGGCGGGCGGCAAGCCCTCTCCCTGGGAGGAGCCGAAGCCCCCCTTCTGGCAGAAGCGCGAGATCACCGCAGGGTTGCTCGCGGCGGCTCTCATCCTCGGCACGGCGCTCGTGCTGGTCGCGACCGGCAGCGCCCATAAGAGCCGCACCCTCGCCCTCCTGCGCCGCGAGGCGATCGAGCGGCCGCTCCAGCCGGCCGCGAGCACGAGCGACATCCGCCTGCTTCCGAGCCGCGAAGGCGCCTCGGATGCGCCCTCGATCATGATCGGCGGCGGCACCGAGGGGCTGCTCGCCGACTTCCGCATCGACGAGTCACGCTCGCCCTACCGGCTCTTTCGCATCACCATCGACCGCATCAACCAGGGGCGTGTCGGCATCATCGACCGCATCGCCAAGGATTCCAACGGCAACCTGCGGATCGCGCTCAACACCACGGCGCTCGGACCGGGCAACTACCTGCTCACCATCGACGGGCTGACCTGGCAGGGCGCGCCCGAGCCCGACTCCTGGGTGACGATCGGCATCCGGCCCTCCGGCTCTCCCTAGGCTCCCGCCCGCAGCGTCGTCAGAGGCGGCTGAGTCACGACCGAGCGTGTCGCGAGCCAGCCGCTCGCCATCACCAGCAGCGCGCCGCCCCCCACTCCGATGAGCAACGCCGGGACGCTGAATCGATAGGGCAGCTCGAGCACGTGCGTCGTCAGGTACCAGGCGGCCACCGAGGCGCCGGCGGCCGCGACGAGTCCCGCGAGAATCCCGAGCGCCGCGAACTCCGCGAGCACGGCCTTGAGCACCGTGGCGCGGCTCGCCCCGAGAGTGCGCAGTATCGCGCTCTCGTAGCGGCGCTCGTCGCGGCTCGACTGCACGGCCGCGAGCAGCACCGTGAGACCCGCGAGCAGCGTGAACACGAACACGCTCTGCACCGCGAGCACCGCCCGGTCGAGCACGGCGCGCACGTTCTCGAGCAGCTGGTCGATATCGAAGATGGAGACGCTCGGGAACCGGTGCGCCAGCTCGACGAGCGAGCGCGCATGGTCGGGATCGAGATAGGCGCTCGTGAGATAGGTCCCGGTCATCTTCTCGAGCAGCCCCGGCGCGAACACGATGAAGAAATTCGGCTTGAAGCTGTCCCACTTCACCTTGCGCACGCTCGCGATGCGCACCGTCACCGATTCCCCGCCGATGTCGAACGTCAGCCGGTCGCCGAGCCTGAGTCCCAACCAGCGCTCGAAGTTGCTCGCGATGGACACCAGCGGTTGCCCGTACTGCGCCGACGTCCACCATTTCCCCTCGATCACGCGGTTGTCTGCGCCGAGACGCGCCGCCCAGGTGAGGTTCTGCTCGCGCGTGGCGAAGCGCTCGCCGCGGCGGCCGGAGAACCTGATCGACTCGATCGGCCGGCCGTCGATGGCGGTGAGACGACCGCGGATCATGGGCAGCACGCGCGAGGTCCTCGCGCCGTGCTCGCGCAGGAAGCCGATCAGGGCTTCGCGCTCGGCGGGCGGGATGTTGATGAAGAAGAAGTTGGGAAGCTCGGCGGGCAGTGTCCTGCGCCAGTCCCCGTCGAGATCGTGGCGGATGATGCCGAGCAGCAGCAGCGCCATGATGCCGGTGCCGAACGCGACGATCTGCACGATGCTGTCGGTGCGGCGGCGCCCGAGGCTGGCGATGCCGTAGCGCCATGCGACACCCGCGCCGCCCCGGACCCGTCCGGCGGCGAGCACGAGCAGCGCGCCGGCGCCGCCGAGGATCGCGAGGAAGACCGCGAGCCCGCCGGAGAACCTGACGAAGAGTCCGGGGTCGAGCACCGCGAAGTAGATGAGCAGCACGATCACGGCGGCCGCCGGACCGAAGGCGAGCAGCGCGAGGGGCCGGGGCGGCCCGACGTCGCGCCGCAACACGCGCAGCGCCGGCACGCGGGCGAGCTGCAGCAGGGGCGGCAACGCGAAGCCCGCGAGCAGCGCCACCGCCGTGAGGAACCCGAGACCGACCGGTGCCCACCCGGCATTCGGCAATGGGCGGTTGGCGAGCACTCCGCGCAGCGCATACACCAGCCAGTCCTGAGTCAGATACCCGGCCGCGCAGCCGAGCGCGGCCGCGACCAGCGCCACGGTGAGCAGCTGCAGCGCGGTGATCCGCAGCGTGAAGCCGCGCGTGGCCCCGAGCGTCTTCAGGAGCGCGATCGCATCGAGATGGCGGGCGACGTACCGCCGCGCGGACATCGCCACGGCCGTCGCCGAAAGCAGCACCGCGACCAGGCTCGCGAGGCTGAGGAACCGCCGCGCGCGCTCGACCGCGCTCTGGATCTGCGGACTGGTGTCGGCGATGTCGCGCAGGCGCTGACCGGGCCGCCGATGAGCCCCGAGCCAGCGCCCGAAGGCCGCGACGCCGGCGGCGGGGCCCGCGAACAGGGCGCTGTACCCGACGCGGCTTCCCGGCTGGATGAGCTGCGTCCGCGGGAGGTCCACGGCGTTCATGAGCAGAGTCGGCACGAGACTCTCGAAGGTCCCGCCCTCATCAGGCCGGGATATCAGCACGCGACCGACCCGGAAGGTGGCCGCCCCCACGTTGAGCCGCGAGCCGACGCGCGCGCCGAGCGCTGCGAGCAGCCGCGAGTCGGGCCAGACCACCCCTGGCGGAGGAATGCCCGCGGTCGCCACACCGCTTGCGAACGGTCGAGCGGCGGTGCGCAGCGTTCCCCGCAGAGGGTAGCCGGGCGTGACCGCATAGACGTCCGTGAGCTGGCTGCGATCGCCATTGAAGACGACGCTGAGCAACCCCGCGGTGCGCGCGGTGCGCAGGCCGGCGGCGGCCGCCTGGCGCAAGTCCCCGGGCCCGATGGGCTGCGGCGACTCGAGGCGGATGTCCGCCGCCAGGACCTGGGTCGCCTGCATCGCGACGGCGGCGCTGATGCGATCGGCGAGAAACGCCACCCCGGTGAGCGCTGCCACCGCGATGGCGAGTGCGAGCAGCAGCACGCCGAGCTCTCCCGAGCGCCACTCCCGCGCCAGCATCCGCAGCGCCAGCCTGAGCGAGCGCATGGGCTAGGCGAGCAGGCGTCCGGCGTCCATGCGCACCGTCCGCTCACACCGGGAGGCCAGGTCGCGATCGTGCGTCACGAGCACCAGAGTCGTGCGCGAGTGGGCGTTGAGCTCGAACAGCAGCTCCCCGACCCTGCCGCCGGTCACGGTGTCGAGATTGCCGGTGGGCTCGTCCGCGAACAGCACGGCGGGCCGTGTGACGAATGCGCGCGCGAGGGCGACGCGCTGCTGCTCCCCGCCCGAGAGCTGTCGCGGGTAATGGCCCGTCCGCTGCGCGAGCCCGACGGTGCGCAGCGCCTCGTGCGCCGCCTCCCGCGCCCCGGCGAGGCCCGCAAGCTCGAGCGGCAGCATCACGTTCTCGAGGGCGGTGAGGGAAGGGATGAGATGGAAGGCCTGGAATACGAACCCGACCCGCTTCGCCCGCACGCGCGCCCGGCCGTCCTCGTCGAGCCGCGTGAGGTCCTCCCCCTCGAGCAGCACGCGACCGCTGCTGGGCACGTCCAGCCCCGCAAGCAGTGCGAGCAGGGTGGATTTGCCCGCGCCCGAGGGTCCGATGACGGCCACCGCCTCGCCCGAGGCGATGTCGAGCGAGACGTCGTGCACAATAGTGAGCGGTCCTTCGGGACTTGCGACCTGCTTGGTGAGGTGCTCGGCCTTGAGAACGACCGTACGAGCCGTCGGCGCCTGGGCGCTCGGCGTCGGATTGATGTTCATCGCGCTCCAGAACGCGGTGGCGTCCAACCGTACCATCCTCGTGCTCGGCGACAGCCTGAGCGCCGCGCACGGCTTGCGCCCGGAGCAGGGATGGGTGGCGCTGCTCTCGAAGCGGCTGCACGCGCAAGGGTACGGTTACCGCATCGTCAATGCCAGCGTGAGCGGCGAGACCACGACCGGCGGGCTCGACCGCCTGCCGCGGGACCTGCGCCTGTACCATCCGGGGATCCTCGTGCTCGAGCTCGGTGCGAACGACGGCCTGAGAGGCCTGCCGCCGGCGCTCGCGAGGGCCAACCTCGCGCGGATGATCGAGCTGGCGCAGGCGGCCAAGGCGCGCGTACTGCTCCTCGGGATCCTGCTGCCACCCAACTACGGGCCGCGCTACACCCGGGAGTTCGCCGGCATGTACCCGGCCCTCGCCCGGCGGTTCCATCTGCCGATCGTGCCGTTTCTGCTCTCCAGGGTCGCACTCGATCCGGCGCTCATGCAAAGCGACGGCCTGCACCCGAATGCGCGCGGGGAGCCGCTGGTGCTCGATACGGTGTGGCCCTATCTGAGGCCGATGCTGCATCGCCATCGCTGAGGGGGTGAACGTGAACAGAATCTGGCTGAAGTCCTATCCTCCGGGGGTTCCCGCGGAAATCGATCAGACGCGGCTGCGCTCGCTCGTGGCGCTCCTCGAGCAAGCCTGCTCGAGGCACCGCGACCGCGCAGCGTACGAGCAGATGGGCCGCGTCCTGACCTTCGCCGAGCTCGATACGCTCACGCGCGCCTTTGCGGCGTGGCTCCAGGGCGCCGGCCTCGCCCGGGGCGATCGGATCGCGATCATGCTGCCGAATACGCTGCAATATCCGATCGCGCTCTTCGGCGCCCTGCGCGCCGGGTTGATCGTCGTCAACACCAATCCGCTCTACACCGCTCCCGAGCTCGAGCACCAGCTCCGGGATTGCGGAGCCAGGGCGATCCTGGTGCTCGAGAATTTCGCTCACGTGGTCGCGCAGATCGCCGCACGGACGGCGCTCGAGAAGATCCTGGTGACCGCGGCCGGCGATTTCCTCTCCTGGCCGAGATCATGGATCGTCAATTACGTGGTCAGGCATCGGCGCAAGCAGGTGCCGCCCTGGCACATCCCCGGCGCGATCGACTTCCGTCATGCCGTGCGCGCCAGCCGCACGATGCCCTTCGAGCGGCTGGAAGTCGGGCCG